>JAQIBG010000254.1 GCA_027859175.1 Planctomycetota bacterium
GCCTCGGGCGTCCGCAGCGGCGGCCACACGAAGGCGACCACGGCCACGAGGGCTGCGCCAACGGCAAAGGCCAAGAATACGAATTTGAACAGGCTGTACTCGGCCAACTTGGCATCGCGGTCGCTGGCGTTCATCTTGGCATAGCGGCGACGCTGCTGCTTGATCAAACGCGCGATCAGCATGAACAGCACGATCTTGAACAGACACACCACGCCGATCACGATTCCCAAATGGGAGGTGATCATTTCGGCGCCCCAACCGGGCAAGGGCAACAGGCTCCAACCGCCGCAGAACAGAGTGGCGATCAACAAGGACGCAATAACCACATGGGCATATTCACCCATGAAGAACAGCGCGAAGCGAATCGCCGAATATTCGGTATGGAAACCGCCAACCAACTCTTCGCTTTCGGCCACATCAAAGGGCGTGCGGTTAGTTTCGGCAAACATGCTCACCACAAACAGCAAGAAGCCGACCGGCTGCACCACCAAGCCCCAGGTATGCGCCTCCTGCCACGCCACGATCTCGCTGAGCGAGAAGCTGCCAACGATCAGGATCAAACCGAGGATACCGAGGCCCATTGAGATCTCGTACGAGATCATCATCGCCGAGGAGCGCAGACCGCCGAGCAGGCTGTACTTGCTGTTGGAGCCCCAACTGCCGAGCACGGTGCCATAAACGCTCACCGCGCCAAACGCGAACAGCAGCAGCAGGCCAGAGTTGGCGTCAACAATGGCGCCCGACACCGGGGCGCTGGCCCCCTCAAACACCAAGGGCGCGAAGAAAGGAATAACCGCCGGCGTCAAAATCGCCGTGATCACCGGAATCGCTGGCGCCAGCAGATAGAACCACTTGTGGGCGTGCTTGGGCACGAAGTCTTCTTTGAAGAACAACTTCACGGCATCGGTCAAGTTATGCACCATACCAAAACCGCGGATGCGCCGAGCCCAGGCCGGTAAAAACCACAGGCCTTCAAGGTTGGCACGGTTCGGACCCGGGCGGTCTTGAATCACCGCCGCGCCCTTGCGCTCGAGGAAGATCATCACCGGGATCAGCGACAGGCCAATGAAGGCCAGACCGAACTTGGCGAAGAACAGAATCCATTCGATAGCAGTCATGCGCTGGCCTCCGCAGCTTCAGCAGCTGGAACCAAGGCCACCCCACTTGGGCCAATGGCACGATAGCTCAGACCACGCAGACTTTCGTGACGCTGACCGGCAGCCTTGAGCGCATCGAGCTCACCGGCGTAGGGCAGCGGACGATCGGCCGCCAAACCAGACAAGCGACACAAGGCCTGCCACGGCGGATCCATCTCATGGGCCGGGCACACCGGACAGGCGTTGAGCAACTGCGCACGGTCCTGGCAGTTGATGAACACGCCACGGACCTCGGCCCAGCAGCGCACACCAATGGCGACCGTGGCCTTGGCCACACTGTCGTCATGCCAGCTTGAGAGCACGATGCGCGCGGCGATCGATTCAAGGGCAGCAGCCTTGGCGGCAGCAGCCCCCCACAGGTCATTACCCATCACCACCAGGCAGTCGAACTCTTCGCTGCGTGCGGTCAGCTGGTCGAGATTGTCGGCGATGCCGAGCAATTCGCAGGAGCGACGATTGGCCACCGGGTCACCGCTGCGCGCGATGCCATCGCCTTCGGCAACCGGCAACCAGCTGCCACCAAACACTTCGGCCTTGTCGCCCAGGGCTTCGGCCAGGGCGACCAAAGCTTGATTGTCTTCCAGGGTCAGATGCCCCGAGGCAACCAAGGCCACCTTGTTGGCCTTCTTCACCGCCGCAGCGGCAGCCTGATAGCCGGCGCTGAGGGTCGCAACCGAGCCGTCGACCAAAGCAGTGGTGAGACGGTTCTCAGCCAAGCCTTGATACAACAGCCGGGTGTCGTTGTGGATCCAGCTCTTGTTGACGTCAACATTGCGGCGCGGCATCAAGCGCCACACCCGGTCTTTGTTGTGCTCAACAGTGATGTTGGCACCGAGGCTGTCATCCGGAGCGATCGATTCGGTCTTCTTCAAGAACCATACGCGCTGCTGGAAACGGAAATGCTTGCCAGTGAGCGCGCCGACCGGGCAAATGTCGGTGGTGCACAGGTCGTAGTCGTGCTTGAGCTTGTCGCCGGGGAAGGTCGTCAGGTAAGCGGTGTCGCCACGGCCTGCGATGTAGAGCTGCTCGTCGCCGGCCACTTCACGCATGAAACGCACGCAGCGACTGCACAGGATGCAACGCTCTTGGTCGAGGCTAATGGTGTCGCCGAGGTCAACATTCTTGCCGCCGCGATCCTGCCCCTTGGTGTCGGTGAAGCGGAAATCGGGCGCACCTTTGTACACCTTGCCAACCGCATCTTCGAGGCGCGACTCATGCCGCCCTGCTTCCATGTAGTTCTCTTGCAGGGTACACTCGCCGGCCTTGTCGCAGATCGGGCAGTCGAGCGGGTGGTTAACCAGCAAGAACTCCATCACGCCCTGACGCGCCTTGCGCACGCGCTCGGAGCTAGCGTCGGTGTTAACCTTGAGCCCCGGCATAA
Organism: Planctomycetota bacterium; assembly: GCA_027859175.1. Classification (GTDB taxonomy): domain Bacteria; phylum Planctomycetota; class UBA11346; order UBA11346; family UBA11346; genus GH22. The sequence continues at coordinate 2,539 of JAQIBG010000254.1, forward strand.
CACGCATGTGGCAGCTGATCATCAGCGCGGGGCCACGCGGGCCCTCCGCCTCAACCAGACACATACGACAGTTACCGGCGATCGACAGATCGGGGTGGTAACAGAAATGCGGGGTATCAACCGCACATTCCTTCAAGGCCTCGATCAGCTGCACACCGGGCGTTACCTGGTGCTCGACGCCGTCGACGGTGATCGTGATTTTTTCGTCGCTCATCACCATTCGCCTCACATGAACCCACCAGGTCGCAGGTCGGCGAGCTCGCGCTCGTCTGCCTTACGACTGCTGGCATCAATGTACTTGTCGAAATGCTCGCGGAACTTGGACACAAAGCTCTTGATCGCCCAAGCATCGGCCGTGGCCAATGGACAGATCGTGGTCCACTCGAAGTTGGCGGCCAGGTCGAAGAACATATCGACGTCGCCAGCCCGGCCTTCGCCAGCCACGATGCGTTGGAACACGCGGTCGGCGTAGCCAGTGCCTTCGCGGCACGGGGTGCACTGACCACAGCTCTCGTGCGCGTAGAAGTGCGCAATCGGCTCGAGAATCCGCACCGGATCACGCGTGGTATTAAACGGCATAACCGCGCCAGACCCGAGCATAGACTTGAGCGCACCAAGTGCCTCGTAGTCCATCGTGCAGGTCTCGCACTCTTCCTTGTTCAGCACCGGCGCCGACGAACCACCAGGAATGCAGCCCAGCAGTTCACCGTCAACGCCACCGGCCAAGTCGAAGAATTCCAGCATCGGCATGCCGAGCGGAATCTCGTAAACACCGGGCTTGCCGATGTCGCCGCTGATCGAGAACAGCTTGGTGCCGGGCGACCGCTCGGTGCCCCACTGGCGATAGGCCTGCGGACCGTTTTTTAGAATCCACGGCAGGGCCATGATGGTTTCAACGTTGTTGACGCAGGTTGGGTTGGCAAACGCGCCCGACACGGTTGGGAACGGCGGCTTCAAGCGCGGCTGACCCTTGTAGCCCTCAAGGCTATTGATCAGCGCGGTTTCTTCACCGCAGATGTAGGCGCCGGCGCCACGGTGCACGTAGATGTCGAGGCTATAACGCGAGCCCTGAATATTTTCACCGAGCAGACCGGCCGCGTAGCACTCCTTGAGGGCTTCGTTCAGGCGCCGGATCTGCGGCAGCATTTCGCCGCGCACATAGATATAGGCAGTACGCACGTTGAGCGCGAAGCCCGCGATGATCATGCCTTCGATCAGCTTGTGCGGATCCTTCTCCATGCAGAAGCGATCCTTGAAGGTACCGGGCTCGCCTTCGTCGGCGTTGATCACCAGGTACACCGGCTTGCCCATTTTGCGCGGCACGGTGCGCCATTTGAGACCAGTCGGGAAACCAGCACCACCACGACCGCGCAAACCCGAATCGAGGACCCATTCGATCAGCTCGAACTGGCTCTTATCGAACAGCATCGGGCCCACGGTTTCGTAGGCGCCGTGCTTGCGCGCGACCTCAAGGGTGTGGCCGTTCTCAACCGCGAACAGATCGCTGAGAACTGTGCATGCAGCAGTCATCAGGCCTTGCCCCCTTCTTCGCCATCGTCGGACACCGCGGCTGCGGTAACCTCGGCCACCGCGCTTGGGCGGGCCTCGCGCTCGGCTTCGCGCGCCACAATGCGATACGCAGCGGTGGAGCCGACCGCGATTTCGTCAGTATAACTCGGGGTTTTCGGGCCACCAGGCGGCCCAGGGACGCCGGGCGTCTTAACCACATCGATGGTACCAATTGCGGCCCAGGTGGTGCCGCCATCGGTGCTGCGCTCAACGCTGGCTTCGGTGATCTCGGGCGCACACAGACACGACACGGTAATCGCGCTGCCTTGGCTCTCGGCCTTCACCTTGAGCGCCGGCGGCGGCGGAGCGTAGTCTTTCGGCAACGGCGCACCGCTGGCACCGTCTGAGCCGGGATGGCCCTTAGTGTCGAGCATGATGTCGCCGAGCGAATCAACCTTATCAGGCTGCGGCTTGGCTTCGGCTTCCTTGCGTAGGCGCTCGATCCAACGATCGAGGTCTGCCGCGCTCGGGCTCCAACCTTCTTGGTGCTCGTTGAGTTCACCAGGGCCATACAAGAACTCATCGTTGATCAGCACCGAGGGGCCGTTGCCACAGGCGGCCAAGCATTGGACGCGCAACACGGTAAACAGGCCGTCTTCGGTGGTGTCGCCGGCATGGATACCAAGCGCCTGCTCGAGATGCGCGATCAGATCGTTGGCACCCTTGAGCTGGCAGCACATGCCCTCGCACACCTGAATCAGGAAGCGCCCCATCGGCGCCTTGCGATACATGGTGTAGAACTCGGCCACGCCATAGGCATGCACCGGGCTCACGTCAGACACCTCAGCGGCCCACTTGATGCCGATGCGCGGCACCCAGCCAAATTCTTCCTGAATCAGCCACAGAGCCTGCAGCAGTACGCCGCGTTTCATTGCATAGCGCCGCTGCAGCTCAGCCACGCGCGCGGTATAGGGCTGCATGCGCTCGCGCACCTGCTCGATTGTCAGATCGAGTTGGGCGTCGATGATCGCTTGAGCATTGCATCCGCTCATCGGTCGAGCTCCCCTGCGATGATATTGATCGAGGCCAGCGTTGGCAGCGCATCGGCCACCAAAGACCCTTCGATCATTTCACCAAAAGCCGCGTATTGGGTGAAGCACGGCGGGCGAACCTTGACCTTGTAGGGGTTGGTGCCGCCGTCGCTCACCACAAAGAAGCCGAGTTCACCATTGGCGGCCTCGGTGGCGTCGTAGTGCTCGCCTGGAGGCGGCCGTACACCCTCATAGATCAGCTTGAACTGATTGATCAGGGCTTCCATGTCGTGGTACACGGCCTGCTTGTTGGGCAGCCGCACACGCGCGTCGGTGCTGTTGATCGGGCCGTCTTCGAGCTTGTCGAGGGCCTGACGAATAATCGAGATCGACTCGATCATCTCGAGCATGCGCACCATGACGCGGTCATAGGTATCGCCGGTGGTGCCGATCACAGTGTCGAAGTCGTAGGTTTCGTAGCCGTAATACGGCTCGTCTTTGCGCAGGTCACGATCCACGCCACAGGCGCGAAGGCAGGGGCCAGTCCAGCCCCAGCTGATCGCGTCTTCGGCTGACACCACGCACACGTCTTTGGTTCGGTCGAGGAAGATCTTGTTGTGCTCAATCAGCGCACGTACTTCGGCAATCGCATGCTCGATCTTGGTGACCACGGCACGGATGTCGTCGCTGAAGCCATCATAGGCATCGCGATACAGACCGCCGATGCGGGTCCAGGTATTGGTCAGGCGGGCGCCACTGATCTTTTCCCAGATCTTGTAGACCGACTCGCGCGGATTGAAGAAGTACCAGAAGTTGGTCATGGCACCGAGGTCAACCAGGTTGGCGCCGATACACACCAAATGATCGATCACGCGCGACAATTCGCCAATGATCACACGCAAGCGCACGCAGCGTTCGGGCAACTCGATGCCGAACATGGTTTCAACAGCCTTGCAGAAACCGATATTATTGAGCATCGCCGAGCAGTAATTCAGGCGGTCGGTATAGGGCAGCACCATGCTGTAGGTGCCCTGTTCCACCATCTTCTCAAAACCGCGATGCAAGTAGCCCATTTCGCAGGCCGCCGCGCTCACGGTTTCACCGTCAAGAGCACAGAACGCACGCAGGGTACCGTGGGTAGCCGGGTGGCTGGGGCCAAGATTGATGGTCATCAATTCGACGATGTCGCCGGCGGGATTTTCCACCTTCATGCCGCACCCTCCGGGTCTTGCCCACTCGGGGTCGTGGCCTCGTGATCGATGATGCTGAAACCAAGCTGGCGCAAACGCGCGGTCAGTTCGTCGAGCATGGGGTCGTTGATCGACAAATGCTGACGCTTCTGCACTGGGTAGTCTTTGCGCAGCGGATGGCCCACAAACTCATGATGATTGAGGATGCGCTTCAAGTTGGGATGGCCGTCAAACACGATGCCGTATTGGTCCCACACTTCGCGTTCGGTCCAGTTGGCGATCTTGTAAATATCGTGGATAGAGGGGATCGCTTCCTCCCCCTCCTCAACGAAGACCTTGAGCTTGATACGATGGTTCAGAACCAAGGACTTGAACAGATACACCACGGCATAACGAGCACCGCGCCAGGCCGGATAAGCCAGGTAGTCAACCGCTGTGACGTCAACGAGCATGTCGTAGCACAGCCGCTCGTCGTAGCGCAGGAAACCAACCAACTCACGCAGTTGATCGGCCTGCACGATCACGCTCAGGCCCCACTTGTCTTGCGGGTCACGCTCAACGCTGAAACGCTCGGTGAGCGCAGCCAGCGTGGCGTCGGCGTCGAGACCGTCGCCGATCGGCTGGGTCATGGCATCTGTGCTCATCAGCGGCTCCCCAGGGCGGCTGATTCTTTGGCCGATTCCTGGTCGATCTTCTTCTGCAACTGGACGATGCCTTCGATGAAGGCTTCAGGACGGGGCGGGCAACCAGCCACGTACACGTCTACCGGCACGATCTCATCGACCCCCGGCACGGTGCAGTAGCAGTCGTAAAAGCCACCGGTGGAGGCGCAGGCGCCAGCCGAGATTACCCACTTGGGCTCGGTCATCTGGTCATAGATCTGCCGCAGCACCGGGGCCATCTTGTAGGTCACGGTACCGGCAATGATCATCAGGTCGGCCTGGCGCGGGCTGAACCGCACCAACTCAGCGCCAAAACGCGACAGATCGAACACCGAGCTCACTGAGCCCATGAATTCAATCGCGCAGCACGCGGTGCCGAACGGGAACGGCCACAGACTATTGCGACGACCCCAGTTGATCACCGCGTCGAGACGGGTGGTCACAAAGGCATCGCTGAAGCCTTCGGGCAAGTTGTTCGGGGCATCGGGGGTTGGCGTATACATGGCGGCTCTCCTCGCTGACTCAATCGTCCCAGTCCAGGGCGCCCTTGCGGTACAGGTACAGGTACCCCGCCTCGAGCATCACCAGGAACACCAGAAGCACGCCAAGCATGCCCCAGCCGCCGTGTTTAAACTGCACGGCCCACGGATACAGGAACGCGACTTCAAGGTCGAACACCAAGAATAGCATCGCGATCAGGTAAAACTTAACTGAAAAGCGCTCGTCGGCCGAACCAACCACGGCGCGCAACCCGCACTCGTAGGGCAGGTCCTTCTCGGGGTTGGATGGGTTGTTGCGGCGCAACAACCAGCTCAGGGCCATCATGCCCAGCGGTACCGCCAGCGCGATCAACACCAACACCGTCAACGGGAACACCGCCTTGAAAGCGCTGAGGTCAACCACCTCAACTTGCTTGGTTACCTCAACTGCCACCTCGGCGGCATCAGCCTGAGCAGCCACGAGGGCAGTCCACAGTGCGTTCATCACATGATGCTCCAGGGGCTATAGGCCACCAGCCAGTTGATCAGCAGCACGGGCAGCAAGAACGGAATCGCAAACTTCAGAACGTAACCAAAGAAACTCGGGCAGCGCACCACCGGCTCGCCGCGCTCGTCGCGGCTGGCCTCAGCGATCGCCTTGACCATGAAGTTGGGGCCATTGCCAATATAGGTAAAGGCACCCCAGAACACCGAGGCAATGCCGATCGCGTTCAGCATCTCAGCCAACTCCAGCACCCAATTCTTGCTCCCCTCGCCCTCCTGAATCAGACTCAGACTGGCGGCATAGCCGTCGGCCTGGCTCTTCAAAACGTCCAAGGTAGCGGGGTCGGTAACCGCGTGCATCTGTGCGGTCACCGATGCGAGGCGTGCGCTAAAATCGGTAACCAGCATCTGCTGAATCTCGGGCGACAAGGTGCCGGCCTGGATAGCTTCGCTGATCTGCGACGCGGTCATACCCACCTTGCCTTCCATGCCAGCCAGGAAGCTGAGGAAGGTCGGCGCGTTATCGAGCAGGCCAGACAGCATGCCGGTTCCGAAGTAGAAGGTGCTGGTGTTCAAAGGTAGACCGAACAGCGAACCGCTGATGGCCTGCTCCTTGATGATCGCCAGAGCGGGCTGCATGGTCAGGAAGATACCAATGAATAGGTAGCCCACTTCCTTAATCGGCTCGAAGTTGAAACCATTCGCCTCAAGCTTGGACTTGTCAGCCATCTTAAAGGCCAAAACGCCGGCACCGATCTGGATGACCTCACGAACAAAGCCAAAGTAGCTGACCTGGTTGCTGCCTAGACCTGGGTACTTGGTCGCCAACATCTCAGCGAGATTGCTCTGAATACCGAAGTAATAGGCTTCACCGTGGTGAACATCAGCGATGGCCGGCAAGAACGAGAGCTTGCTTGGGTCGAGGAACACGGCGCCCACCACCACGGCCAAGAACACAAAGCTTTTGCCACCGGCCACCGACACTGCCGGCCCCGTGGGATCAACCGTCTCCAGCCCTTCGGCTGGGCCGTTACACATATCGATCACGTAGAACATGGCGGCCAGCAAGACCAAGCACAGGATCCACTCATTCCAGTTCAGTTGCATGAACAGGAAGAAGTCGATGCCCTTCAGGAAGCCCAGGAACAGCGGCGGGTCACCGATGGGGGTGAGCGCGCCGCCACAGTTGGCGACCATGAAAATGAAGAAGATGATGTGGTAGGGCTTGAGGCGACCCTCATTGACCCGCATGAAGGGCCGGATCAGCAGCATCGCGGCGCCGGTGGTACCCACCAGATTCGCGATCACCGAGCCGAACAGCAGGATGATCACGTTGACCATCGGCGTGCCCTTGCGGTTGACCTTGATCACAATGCCGCCGCTGGCGATAAACAGACCACTGAGCAGCGCGATGAAGCTGAAGTACTCGAAACCAGCGTGAACCAGGGCGGCATAATCATGCCGTACCGCGGCATAGTAGATGCCGGTGATCAAACCGAGCGCGATCGCAACCTTGGCAAAGTGGTGATGCCAAAAGTGCGGCACCAGCAGCGGGCAGGCCGCGATGCACAACAGCAAGACCACAAACGGTATCACCGACCACGCTGGCGGCGTACTGCTGTGACCATCGTCAGTGTGGGCCTCATCGTCTGCGTGCGCGCCGCTAGCGGCATGCTCAGCATCCGCTAGCGGCTCTGCTGCAGCTGCAGTTGCTGATGCATCTTGTGCGTCAGCAGCAACTTGGGTGGCGAGGGCTGGCGCTGCCACGGCGGCCTCGGCTGCGCTGAGAGAGACGACGCCCCCCAACGTAAGCACGAGTGCGAGTCCGAGCGAGCGAAGCAAAGCTGAGAGAAGCGGCATGTGCTGATCCTGCACGGGCATAACCCGGGTCCCGGCGAAGGAGCGCGCAGGGTAGATTGCACCCCACCCCTGTCAACGCGCGCGGGGCTCTGCGGGGAGCAGCACCACCCGCCCGCGGTACCGAGGCAAGTACGCCGCCTCTAGCAATTTGCAGCGCGCCGGTCCCCCCCTTGCTCCGGCCGGGGCTCCCCCCTCTAATGCGTCCATGTTCGGGACCCTGTGTCAGATCTGCAAAACCCGCCCGGCCACCATCCACCTGACCGCTATCGATACCGATGGCTCGGTGGTGGAGCTGCACATTTCCAGCATGGCGGCACGTCAACTTGGGCTCGACCTGCATGGCGATCCGCCAAGCTGCGAGCAAATCCGCGATATCCAGCGCCAAGGTGAAGATGCCCTCCTCGGCGATGAAGACGGCGAAATCTCATCGATCAAGGCTCCCACGCTCACCGCAGCCACCGGCGCCACGACCCTAAGCTGCCCCGACTGCGGTCTGATTTACAGCGCCTTCGCCGAGAACAATCGCTTCGGCTGCGCATCCTGTTACGCCGCTTTTGCTGAGAACCTCGATCCCGCGCTGGCCGATATCCACGGCAGCAACCGCCATGTTGGCCGCGTACCCGCGCTCAATGCCAATGACGCCGAGCGCCAAGTCCGCCGCCGCGCTCACCTTGAAGACCGCCTAGCCCAGGCCGTTGAAGACGAGAACTACGAGGAAGCAGCCCGAATCCGCGACCTGCTCAAGGGAGACGGCACGTGAGCGATCTCAGCACCCTCGCCAACCAGGCTGCTGGCTGGCTCAAAAGCGGCGGCGAACACGCAGACGTGGTGGTATCGAGCCGCGTGCGCCTGGCGCGCAATGTGTCGGGCCACCCCTTTCGACGCGAACTCGACAGCATCGCTCAAGAAGAACTGGTGGCCGAACTGCTGGCTACCGTCGACCAAGCAACCGACTGGCACGATGGCCTCAGCTTAGAGCTCGGTGAGCTCAGCTCGGTTGAGCGTAAGGTGCTGCTAGAGCGGCGCTTGATTAGCCGTGAGATGGTCAGCGCCAAACATCCCGGCGGCTTGGTAGTAGATAGTGATGAGGGCCGCGCGGTCATGATCAACGAAGAAGACCACGCCCGCATTCAGGCCTTAGCGCCCGGATTAGCAGTCGATGCCTGCCTCGACCAAGCCGTGGCCCTCGACCGCAGCCTGGAGCACCATCTACCCTGGGCGATCAGCACCGAGTATGGCTATCTGACCTCCTGCCCCACCAACACGGGCACCGGCATGCGCGCGTCGGTGATGATGCACCTGCCAGCCTTGGCCGAGACCAAGGAAATCAGCGCCGCCCTACGCGGTATCGCCAAGCTGCACCTCACCGTGCGCGGCCTGTTCGGTGAGGGCTCCCAGGCCAGCGGCCACTACTATCAGGTGTCGAACCAGCGCACCCTGGGCATGACCGAACACGACATCGCCACCACCATCGGCGAAACCGTCAGCAATCTGGTCTCCTACGAGCAAATGGCGCGCGAATCGATGCTCAACCATCGACGTAGCCAGTTGGAGGACAGGGTGTTCCGTGCTTGGGGCCTCCTCACGGCAGCCCGCCGACTCAGCGGCGACGAATTGGTTGATCAACTCAGTTGGGTGCGCCTCGGGCGCGCGGTTGGCATCGTCGACTGCACCTGGGAGACCCTTGACCGCATCTTCCTCCAATGCCAGGCAGCGCACCTCGAATTGCAGCATCCTGAAGCGCGTGACGCCGAAACCCGCGACGAGATCCGCGCCGGGCTGGTCCGCACCTGGTTGCGTCAGGCCGCGTGATGCTCAGCGTCTGCACTTGGCACAGCCTCCGCTTCGCACTACTACCTTCGGTCATCATGACCCGCCACCGCGGTTGCAGCGCCGCCCAACTCCAGCTAGCTTGAGACCATGTTCGACAAGTTCACCGACCGCGCGCGTAAGATCATTGCCCTGGCCCAAAAAGAGGCCGAGCGATTCAAGCATGACTACATCGGCACCGAGCACATCCTGCTCGGGCTGGTGAAGGAAGGCTCAGGCGTTGCCGTAACCGCCCTCAACAACCTCAATGTCGACGTGGAGAAGGTCCGCCGCGAAGTTGAGAAGCTGGTGGTCTCGCACGAGAAAGATGGCCCCTCCACGCCGCTCCCCTTCACGCCCCAGGCCAAAAAGGTGCTCGAATTGGCGTCGGAAGAAGCCCGCGCCCTCGGCCACCCCTACATCGGCACCGAGCACATTTTGCTCGGCCTGCTGCGCGAAAATGAGTCGGTTGCTGCCCAGGTGCTGATCAACCTCAACCTCAAGCTCGAAGACGTGCGCGCCGAGATCCTTGATCTGCTGGGCGCCACCGACCCCTCCGGCATCCCCTCGCAGCCCTCTGGCGAAGGCAAGCCCGAGAAGAGCCGCAGCGCGAGCAAGAAAGCCGAAGACAGCACCACCCCGGCGCTCGACGCGTTTGGACGCGACCTCACCCTCGCCGCCGAAGCCGGCGAACTCGATCCAGTCATCGGCCGGACCAAGGAAATCGAACGCCTGTGGCAGATCCTGTGCCGCCGCACCAAGAACAACCCGGTGCTGCTGGGTGAGCCCGGCGTTGGTAAAACCGCCATCGTTGAGGGCTTGGCGCAGAGCATAATCAACAAGGAGATCCCCGATCTCCTGGCCAACAAGCGCATCATCAGCCTCGACCTCGCCTCCATGGTGGCGGGCACCAAGTACCGCGGTCAATTTGAAGAGCGTATCAAAGCGGTGATGAAAGAGGTCAAGCAGGCCGGCAACATCATCCTGTTCATCGACGAACTGCACACCCTGGTTGGGGCCGGTGGCGCCGAGGGCGCGATCGACGCGTCCAACGTGCTCAAGCCCGCCCTCTCGCGCGGCGAGATCCAATGCATCGGCGCCACCACGCTCGATGAATACCGCAAGTACATCGAGAAAGACGGTGCGCTCGAACGCCGCTTCCAATCGATCGTAGTTGATCCGCCCTCGGCCGAAGACGCGGTCTTGATTCTGATGGGCCTGCGCGACCGCTACGAAGCGCATCACCGCGTGAAGTACGACGACGACGCCATCCGCGCCGCCGTGATCCTATCGGATCGCTACATTTCGGGGCGCTTCCTGCCTGATAAGGCGATCGACGTGATCGACGAGGCCGGCGCCAAGCTGCGCCTCAAGGCCACGTCGAAAGCCCCGATCTACAAGGAACTGGAAAAACAGATCAAAGATCTGGAGCGCCAGAAGTCAGAAGCCGTCCTCAATCAAGACTACGAGAAGGCCGCCGAATACCGCGACCAAGCCGAGCGCAAAAAGAAGGAACTGGTGCAACTCAAGGAGGAGCACGAGGAGAAGTCGAAGGAGCTCTGCGGCATCGTTGACGAAGACCTGATACGCGAGGTCATCTCGAAGATGACCGGCATCGCCCTGCAGCGCATCGACCAAAACGAAGCCAAGCGGCTGCTCGAACTCGAAGACCACCTGCACAAGCGCGTGATCTCGCAAGACGAGGCGATCAACGCCTTGGCGCGTGCGATTCGGCGCAGCCGGGCCGGTCTCAAAGATCCCAAGCGCCCGGTCGGCTCGTTCATCTTCGTGGGCCCCACTGGCGTTGGTAAAACGCTGCTGTGCAAAGCCCTGGCCGAGTTCCTATTCGGTGAAGAAGACGCACTGATCCAGATCGACATGTCTGAATTCATGGAGAAGCACAACGCCAGCTTGCTGGTTGGTGCCCCTCCCGGCTATGTTGGCTACGAAGAAGGTGGCCAACTGACCGAGAAGATCCGGCGCCGGCCGTACTCGGTGGTTCTGCTCGACGAGATCGAAAAGGCCCACGGCGATATCTACAACATGCTGTTGCAGATCATGGAAGAGGGCCACCTCACCGATAACTTCGGCCGCAAGATCGACTTCCGCAACACGGTGTTGATCATGACCTCGAATGTTGGCTCTGGGAGCGCGGCTGACGCCGGCGCGCTGGGCTTCGACACCGTGGGTATGACTGCCGAGGAATACGCCTACACGGCCTCTAAGGATGCCTACAAGGGTGCCATGGAGGACTACTTCAAGCCTGAGTTCCTCAACCGCCTCGACGAAGTTATCGTGTTCCGCCCCTTAGAGCGCGCCGACCTGCGCAATGTGGTCCGCCTCGAATTTGAGAACCTGTCACGTCGTGTGGCCAAGCAGGGCATCATGGTTAGCATCGACGAGTCGTCGATCGACTTCCTACTCGACAAGGGCTACAACCCACGCTTCGGTGCGCGCCCGATTCGCCGAACCATCGAGCAACAGGTTGAAGACCCCCTGTCCGAGGCGCTGCTGCGCGGCGAGTTCGACACCGGCGTGAACCTCGAACTGCACGTCGAAGACGGACACATGGTGTTCAAGAAGGTTGACGGCCCCTCAGAAACCGAGGCTAACGCCACGGAAGCAACCGAGGAAAAGGCTGAAGAAACTGAGCAACCGCCCGAAAAAGACGCCGCCACCCAGGCCTGAACGCGCCAAATCACAAGCAATCCAACAAGGCCCGCACGATGCGCGTGCCTTGTTGGATTGCAGCCACGAGCCAAGCGGAATAGCCACCTCGCCACAACTGATCCCCGCATAGGGCTCGCTAAGGCCAGCAAAGAATCACCAGTCGCATCGTAGACCACCCACGCCCAGAAAGACATTTGACGAGGCCCACGGGCGCGCTAGCTTCCTCCCCTCACGCAGACGAGATCACCCGATCGCAACTGCCTGAGCGCATACATAGGCCGTTAGCTCAGTTGGTAGAGCAAGGGATTCTTAATCCCTGGGTCGATGGTTCGAATCCATCACGGCCTACTTCAAAAGCCCCGGAAGCATAGCGCTTCCGGGGCTTTTTCATTGCCGCCGTCAGCCTCCGTGCAACTGGGGCTTGCACGCGCCCGCGCGGGCCATGCTGCGACGCATGCCCGTGCTCCTATTCGTGATGATCTCAGGGATCTGGGGCTCGAGCTTCATCTTGATGAAGAAGGCCTCCTTCGCCTACGGACCAATCACCATCGGCGGCATGCGCCTCCTGTGCGGCCTGCTGGTGCTGGGGGCGATCCAACTGTTGCGCGGGTCGCGCTGGCGCCCGCGCGGTGCCGACTGGGGCTACATCGCCGCCATCGTTAGCCTGAGTTATGCGTGGCCGTATTGTCTGCAGCCGTATTTGGTGGCGCACTACGGCTCAGGCTTCATCGGCATGATGGTGGCCTTCGTTCCACTGCTGACGATCCTCGCGCAAATCCCACTGCTGCGACTGCGGCCCCAGGCCATGCACATCATCGGCGTGCTCGGCGGGCTGGCCTGCTTGTATCTGGTGATGGAAGACGGGCACGAACGCGCGGTGCCGATCAGCGCCCTACTGCTCGCGGTAACGGTGCCCGCCGGCTACGCGATCGGCAACACCTTGATCAAACGGCGCTTCACCGAAGCCCCAACCATGGCCCTCACCACCTGGTGCCTACTCTTCGCCACCCTCGCAGTGATGCCGGTGGCCCTATTCCAGGAGGGTATGCCCAGTGGTGACCACATCGTTTCTGCCAGCGCCGCGATTGTTGTGCTCGGCGTACTCGGAACTGGCGCTGCCATCGCAGGGCTCTATCACCTGATTCGGATTCGCGGCCCCCTATGGGCCGGCATGGTTACCTACGTGATTCCGCTCGGCGCCATCGGTTGGGGCTGGGTCGATTCCGAACAGGTCACGCTCCTGCAGTGCCTCGCCATGGCCGGCGTCTTGGCCATGGTGGCACTCGTGCAATTCGGCCAACAGCCCAACACCGCTCACACCGGTTCCCCAGACTGATCAAGCAGGCGATAGAGATCGGTCCGGCGATCCAACCAAGTTCGAACCGAGCCATGGGTCAGATTCCAGCGCAACAGGCTGACATCTATCTCGTGGACCAGCAAGGTCTCTACATTCGGCGTCGCTTCGGCACCGATGCCATCACGACTAAACGAGATGTCATTTGGGGTCAGAATACAGGCCTGGGCGTAGTGGATGTCGGTACCCTCTACCTCGGGCAAGTTGCCAATCGGGCCCGACAGCACGCAGTACACATTGTTCTCAATGCACCGGGCTTGCGCGCAGTTGCGCACGCGAAGGTAGGCTGGGCGGATATCGGTATTGAAGGGCACGAAAATAATCTGGGCACCCTTGGCCCGGGCTAAGCGAGCCAGCTCAGGGAATTCGACGTCGTAGCAGATCAGGATCGAAATCGGTCCACAGTCGGTATCAAACACCTGGAATTTATCGCCAGGACTGATCCCCCACCAACGCGCTTCGCTCGGGGTAATATGGAGCTTGCGCTGGGTTGCATAGCTGCCGTCGCGGCGAAATAGGTAAGCATCATTGAACAGCAGGTCACCCTCGCTGACGATGTGGGTGCCACCGATGATGTTGATATTATATTTGATCGCAAGGCGCGTAAACATCGCCTGGTAGCGCTCGGTGAACTGCCCCAAGCGCCGTGCGCATTCAACCGGTTGGCCCGGACCCACCAAGGATAGTAGCTGATTGGTCAGAAGCTCAGGGAAGCAGATAAAGTCACAGCGATAATCGCTGGCCGTGTCGACAAAGAACTCGCACTGCTGTTCAAAATCCTCAAAACTGCTCACTGGGCGCATTTGATACTGCACCGCCGAAACACGAACGTCTTGGATATCCTTGCGCTTACCCCTGCGGCGAGCCACAAAGTCTGGATTACTCCACTCCATCAACACGGCATTCCCACCGCTCGGCCGATCTGAGGGCAGATAGCCAGAAATGATGTATTCAATCTGGAACCCATTCGCCATCTGGGCCGTGATAACCTGATCACGCAACTTGCCCTTGGCGACCCGCGCCAGGTACTGCTTGGGTGTGAGCTTGCCCTTGAACTTGGCAAAGCCTGGCATGCGCCCAGCGATCAACATCGAACGCAGGTTTTTCTCACGCGTCAAGCGCTGCCGCGCATCGTACAGGCGGCGCGCGAGACGCAGACCACGGAAACGGGGATCAACACAGATATCGATGCCATACAAGGTATCGCCATCTGGGTCATGGTTCTCGAGCATCCCACCCGGCACCAGTTCTTCAAAACTGTGTTGCCCTTGAAGGTCAGACCGGTCGATAATCAGCGTCGAGGAGCAGGCAACCAACCGGTCTTCAAAGGTGATGCAGATTTGCCCCTCGGGAAAGCGCTTCACCTGGTCAATAAACGCCGTTTCAGTCCAGCCTGGTATCGAATCCAGACAAAGGGTCTGCAAGGCCTGTAACTGCGGGAAATCGTCGCGCCGCAGTTGACGGACCTCCAACTTGTTGCGGGCCCGCTGGGGCCGCTTGACGCGCTCGGCCACAGTGCCTTTCTTGGCCTGGCCCGAAACCCTGCCGCCAACGCCACGTTTGGCTGCCGACTGAGCAGGTTTGGTCGATTTGGCTCGAGACGAGACCGGCTTCGCAGACTTGGACGGAGATTCCTTAGCCGGCTTGGCTATTGCCTTCGCTGCCGGCTTGGCTGTTGCCTTCGCTGCCGGCTTGGCCTTCGCTGCTGCTTTCCGTGCTGGCTTAGCCGCTACCTTCGCGGTTGCCTTAGCTGCAGTTTTGGCGCTTGGCTTGGCCTGACGATCCTGCCCCATGTACTCCCCCTTTTTCCCAATACGGGATTCCGTAGGAAGTACTCAGAGACGCCCACCGTAGCGCTCGGGTGCACACCCGTCGCCGCAGCATCAGCGCTCCGACTCCCCACGAGGGCGATGATATAGCGTCTTAAAAAAACAACAGCATAGCTGCCACTGCCCAAGGCTATGCAACTCGCTCGACAGGTCGTGGCTAGCCTGAGAACAGGAAGTGGACCACGTCGCCATCTTGGACCACGTAGTCTTTACCCTCGGCGCGCAGCTTGCCGGTTTCACGGCAGCCCTTTTCACCCTGATTGGCGATGTAGTCATCGTAGCTGGCGACCTCAGCACGAATGAAACCAGCTTCGAAATCGCCATGAATCACACCGGCACACTTCGGGGCCTTCCAACCCTTCTCGATCTGCCACGCGCGCACCTCGATCTCACCAGCGGTGAAATACACCGCGAGGCCAAGGATGTCATAGCCGGCCCGCACCAACACATTGAGGCCGGGCTCTGTGAGACCCAGGTCTTCCATGAACATCGCGCGCTCATCGGGCTCGAGCTGCACCAGCTCCTCTTCGATCTTCGACGAGATGATGATGCTGCACGCGCCAACCGTGGCAGCGTGCGCGGCCACCGCTTCTGCGTAGGCATTGCCCTTCGGCAGGTCGCTGTCGGCCACATTGCACACAAACAGCATCGGCTTAGCGGTGATCAACTGGCATTCCGCGATATGAGCGAGTTCTTCTTCGCTCAGGTCGAGCGCGCGCGCCGGCTTCAGTTCGGTGAATGCCGCCAAGACTTTCTCGAGCGTTGGAATCGCCGCCTGGGCTTCCTTGTCCATGCGCTTCTTGGTGCAGCGTTCGAGCTTGGCCTTAACCGTCTCTTCGTCTTTCATGATCAACTCGAGGTCGATGACCTCGATGTCGCGGACGGGATCGATTGATCCATCAACGTGAATGATGTCGTCGTCATCAAAGCACCGCACCACGTGCAGGATGGCGTCAACCCCCTTCACGTTCGACAGGAAGGCGTTACCCTTGCCGGCGCCCTGATGTGCACCCTTAACGAGGCCAGCGATGTCGACGATCTCAATCTGCGTCGGCACCACCTTTTGCGTCTTCACGATCTTCTGCAGCGCCCACAGGCGGTCGTCAGGCACGCTCACCAGGCCGGTATTGGGGTCGATGGTGCAGAAAGGATAGTTGGCCGCCTCCGCCTTGGCGCTCTGGGTCAGGGCGTTGAACAGAGTGCTCTTGCCGACGTTCGGCAGACCAACGATACCACAGCTGAAACCCATGACCCCTCCTCAGGCACGCGAGCGGCTGAGATGCCGTCCGCCAATTGAGACGCGGCACCCTATGCCGGTGCCAACAGGGACAAGCGCGAGCCCGGCGCCGCGGGCCGCAAGCCACAAGCCTGAGATTAGCGATTGAGCGGGCGATCTTCGCCGTGGCGCTCAAGAAAGCGCGTAACCGGACCCCGCGAACGTGGATCAAGCTTATCGCGCATGCCCACCGCGATCGGACGCAAGGGCGTAGGCGACAGATAGGGTGAGGCAAAAATCGCCGTCACCAAGCGGTGCTGCACGATCGGATCGCGGTCCATCGGTACGCGCCCGGCGGCAATCCGGCGGCTGCGCTCAACCAGGCACGGCAGCAGCGAACTGGTGGGGTCTTGCTCGATCTCCGCTATTAAGGCCCCCACCACAATCGCGTCGGTACTACGCGCTAGCACCTCGCGCAAAACGGGGTCGCCCAGGTCAACCGCCCCGCCTAGGCGTCGCAGCAGGATCTCGCGGGCGATCTCATCGGGCAATACCACGCCACGCTGCAGCCAAGCCGTGGTGGTGATCAAGTCAGTCACCACCAAACGCCGCAACACGGTCACGCCACTGCCTTCTTGCTGATACCGAGCCAGCGCCGGCTCAAGCACCGGCATCAGGCGCTCAGCGTGCTCAAGGTCAGGCAACGGTAGCCAGGCGGCATGATGGGCTGCAGCCGCGCGGGCATCAGCGTCTTCTGCGGCCAACCACTGCGCCAACACCGTTTCGCTCGCGCCCACCCCCCAGGCCGCCCCCGACGCCAAGCCATAGCGTGGCCAGGGGTAGGCTGCGGTAAGCAAATCATCGAGTTCAATCGCCAAGGCCGTGTCTTCGCGCAGGAGGTCGCTAATCGCCCGAATCGGACGACCAGCTTCGGCCCAATGGCTCATGTCGCGCATGGTGACCATGGTGCGCGCCTGGTTTTTCAGGTCATCATCGCTGGCGCTGCGTTGCCATTCGCGCAAGGCGCGACCTAAGCGTGCCGGAGCCGCGATAGGCAAGGGCGGATGAGCCGCTTCGGGCCAAGCTTCGTAGCGCAACTGCCAGCGCAACTCGCCGGCCCCCGCAACCAAGGCCACCGTGAGTTCTTTTGCGGCCCGCAA
This sequence comes from Planctomycetota bacterium, assembly GCA_027859175.1. Taxonomy (GTDB): domain Bacteria; phylum Planctomycetota; class UBA11346; order UBA11346; family UBA11346; genus GH22. The sequence goes on from JAQIBG010000254.1 coordinate 19,812, forward strand.
ACCGAGGACCACGGGCTCCACGTGCAACTGCGCCACCTGACCGGGCAGATCGCGAATATCACGCGCGCCCCCTGACAGCGATACATAGCGCGTGCCGCCCGATGCCGCCAGCAGCGAGCCATCAGCAGCGTCAAGCATCAAGGGGTCGGACACGAAGCCCCAACTCGGGCCTGCACCAACCATGAGCGGCGTACCACGACGACGACACATGCGCACCAGTTGATTGATGGTATCGCCGCGTTCAGCGCGCGGCCTATCGAGCCGCCAACTGCTATGCGGATCGAGCAGTACCTGCCACGGACTCAAGTCTGAGGCGATTGCGGTGCCAGCCTGGAGCGGGCGCTGATTCTCATCCTGTACGCTCGCCACAGGCAGGCCAAGGCGGCCCCAATGCAGCCCCTGTTTCCAATCACCGCCGGGGCCCGCCATCGCCTGCAAGAGCTCGGAGCGGGCCTCGGCGCCGTCAATCAACACCACCGGAATGGAAGCTTCCCAGCCTTCACGACCCAACACCCGCTCGGGGCGCTTGCCAAACAGCACCACCAATTCGGGCGCGGCACCCAAGGCCGCAGTCAAACCGTCGAGCTGGCTGCGGGTCGGATAAGCGGTCACCGCCGCTATCGCCACGGTACCGGGTTGATCCGAAGGCGGCGGCGCTGCTAGTCGCACGCGGCGCTCCAGTCCGGCCCCGAGCTGCAAACTGAGTTCCCCGGTGGTATCAGCCGGGATTTGATAGGACGCAATCATGGATGCGCTGCGATGTGGTCGCTTGATTTTGCTGACTGTGGGCACCCAACGCCGCGTGGCATCGGCTGGATCAACCAACACCACCAACTCGTAATCGAACGCGTCGACCACCGAGGGCAATTCGATGCCAATCCGAATCCCGCCTTGGGTCCGCACCATCCACGGGCCAGCAATTGGCTCGACTGCCGTCGCCGGTATCGACACCAGCGTGGCACAAATGAACACCAAGAGTGCGGATGTCACCCTCATACCGGATATGCGCACGCGCCGTGCCAGACCTGCGCCTGCGCCTCAGCCAAGCCCTGCGGCACGCCGCAGACGATCGTTAATCGCAAGCCCAAGCCCTTGGGCGGGAACGGCTTCGGCCACGATTCGGGTCACACCGGCCGCATCGAGGCGGCGCAGCGCTGCAAACAGATTGCGCGCTGCCTCGTGCAGATCGCCACTGCGACTCAGCACCTCGCAGGGCCCACTGGGCGTGGGTAAATCGTGACCACGAAAGGCCAGTAGGCCCTGATCTGGGTCACCAGGCCAGGCGCCATCGCGCAGCATCAAAGGCGCTCGTGGCGCATAGTGGCTTGCCAACATCCCGGGAGCCTCGGCAGGCAAGCCTGCCGCCACCGTGGCCCGGTCTGCCACAGGTATTGCACGGCCCAAAATGGCCTCCAAACGCTCAGCCGTGACCCCGCCAGGACGCAAAATCACCGGCTCAGGCCCCGTTCGCACCACCGTGCTCTCAACCCCCACCTGACACGGACCGCCATCCAAAACCTCGTCAACGGCCGCGCCCAACTGCTCACGCACCGCTGCCGCCGTGGTTGGGCTCAGGCACCCAAAACGATTGGCGCTGGGGGCCGCCAGCGGGCCCACCGCAGCGATCAAGGCGCGCGCCAGCGGATGATCAGGGCAGCGCACCCCAACCGTCTCCAGGCCGCTGGTGACCGCATCTGGCACCACCGCCCGCCGTGGCAACACCATTGTCAATGGGCCGGGCCAACAGGCCGCAGCCAAACGCTCGGCAACCGGGTCGGGCTTGGCGACCTGCCAGGCCTGGGCGGCATCGGCCACGTGGACGATCAGCGGGTCGAAGCTGGGGCGCCCTTTGGCGCTGAAAATGCCCAGCACCGCGTCGGCGTTGGTCGCGAGTGCTGCGAGACCATACACCGTCTCAGTGGGCATGCCCACCAGGCCACCACGCCTCAGTGCCGCCACCGCACGCTCAAAGGCAGGATCCGTCTCCATGGGCCGGACGGTGGCAGCACCGCACGGCAGCGCAAGCGCCAGGGCTCCGGGCTGGAAGTCTGGCTCGCGCCACGCATCATAAGCGCATGGTGAATCAGGACGTGGTCGAGACCATCCTCGAGCAGCGCCGGGCGCATATCGTACCGGTGGCCGCCAATCAGCGCATGGAGTTGCTGCCCGAGCCCGCTCTGCGCACGCCGCCCATGGTGCTCCTACTCGGCAATCACAGCTCAGGTAAGTCGAGCCTGATCAATCATCTGCTTGATCAAGACGTACAGCGCACCGGCGTAGCCCCCACTGACGATGGCTTCACCGTGCTGCTGCACGGCGAGCGGCCGCGCGCGATAGACGGCGAGGCGCTGACCTCCAACCCCGAACTCCCGTTCACCGAGCTGAAGCAGTTTGGCCCTGGCCTTGTACAGCATGTCGAAGGCCGTGTCCTCGCTGCCGACTTGCTGCAGCACGTGCGTCTGATCGACAGCCCCGGCATGATCGATGCCTCCGGCAGCGATGCAGAACGGCCCTATGACTTTGCCCAAGTCGTGCGCTGGTTTGCCCAGCAGTCTGACTTGATCCTGCTGTTCTTTGATCCCGAAAAGCCAGGCACCACCGGCGAAACCCTCAGCGTGCTCAATGAATCGCTCACCGGGATCGACCACAAGCTGCGCATCGTCATGAACAAGATGGACTTGTTCGACGGGATTCGTGACTTCGCGCGTACCTACGGCGCGCTGTGCTGGAATCTGTCGCGCAGTCTCAACACCAAAGACATGCCGCATATCTACACCACGGTGATCCCCGAGATGGTGCGTGAAGACTGCAAGCTGCCGCTCGATGGTTTTGCCGCTGCTCTGCTCGAACTCGAAGCCTACATCGGCGACCTTCCCGGCCGCCGGGTCGACAGCGTCCTCAGCCGCGTGCTCGATGAAGGCCACCTGCTCCTGCTCCGTTCAACAGTCACCGAAGCTCTGCGTCGCAAGGTCACCAGCGCGCGCATCAACACCATTGTTGCCTGCGCCCTCAGCGCCGGCGTAGCCGCCGGCATCGGCTGGATGCTCGGCCGCGAAGCCTGGCAGCACGCGCTAATCCCAGGCGTGCTTGCCCTGGTTGCCCTCGGCTTGCTGTGGTGGCTGCCTGGCGTGGTTGGCCGCTGGCGCGAGCAACGCGGCTTCGCCGAACTCGACACCCTCTTCAATCATGCCTTCCGCGACCTGCTCGCTGGCCGTGAACGCGCCGACGACCTGCAACACGACTGGGCCCGCGCCCGCGCCGGCCTGTTGCGCATGCTCAAAAACGTTGGCCTCAAGGGCCTTAAGCGCACCAGTCGTGGGCAACGCAAACGCCTCGCCGCCTGCATCGGCGAAACTCTGCCGGCCTACCGCAGCGCTTAAGTCGCTTCTGCTGGGGGCTGATCTAGGGGCGCAAGCGGCGCGCTTGGGTGCGGCAGAAGCGCAACGCGAGCCATGCCGTCATGAGCCTGCAAGCGCTTGCGAACCGGCAATTTCACGTCGGCCAGCACGAGGCGTTTTTCACGGGCCTCCAATGCCAAGGCAAGATCAGCCAGCATTTCAACGCCGGTGGCATCCAGGTCGTTGATCGCACAGGCATTGATGACCACAACCGTTTGAGCCGGGCACGGTCGTGCCAGTTCACGAATGCGTGCACTTAAGCCTTGGGCATTCAGGAAGCTAATCCGGCTGTCGACCCGAATCACCAAACGGCCATCGCAGATGTTCACCAATGGATTCTGCTGATCAGCCGCTGCGGCAGCACGGCCATCGCACTCAGGAGCCGTCATCACCACGCGCGGATGCATCCAGCGCCACAGGCCATAACCAACACTCATGCCGATGCCGACCTCCATCCCGATGACCATGCTCGGCGCAGCGCAAATCGTTGCCGCCAGCGTGATGAAGCCAAACAACGCGTCGCTCTTGCGGATGCGCCACGTGCGGACCAAATCCTGCGGGCGAACCAAAGCTGATACCGCCATGACGATCGCTGCCGCCAAGGTCGGATAGGGCAGCGGTCGCAACAAGGGCGTTAGCACCAACAGAGTCAGCAGCACAACCAAGCCGCTGACAACCGACGACAAGCCCGTGCGAGCGCCGGCCATCAAGTTCAAGCTACTGCGCGATAAACTGCCGCTGACAGGAAAACCAGCGGTAACGCCGGCAACCAGGCTTGCCGCGCCCTGTCCGAGCAATTCCTTATCGAGATCAGTTGCCACCCCGAGCTTGCGCTCGGTGGCAGCGGTCACCGTCATCACCTCCAGCAGACCGATGACCACCACTAACAGTGCGCCACCAATCAACTCTGTGGCGTGCGACCAACCAAGCGTGGGGATAGACAAGGGTGGCAGACCAACCGGCAAAGCGCCAACGATGGAGCCTCCCATGCCTTCATAATTGATAAGCCAACTCACTAGGCCAGCACCCATCAAGCTGATCAACAAGCCCGGCCAGCGTGGAGCGAAACGCTTAAAGAGTATCATCGCCACCAGCGACCCCATCCCCATCAACAGGCTTGGAACATGCACTTCGGGCAAATGACCAACAATCATCATTGAATTCAACACGGGGTTGCTGAATCCGGGATCAACCAAGAACAGCTTCGGAACCTGAGTCGCCGCGATAATAATGCCAGCCGCCGTGCCGAACCCAATCAACACCGGCTTACTGATCAAGGTTGCCAGCACCGCTCCACGCATCAAACCGAGGACAATTCGGAAAGCACCAACCATGATCGCCAAAATGGCCATCAGACTGATAAAATCCTCAGACCCGGCAGCCGCCAGCGGCGCCACCGCTGCAAAACTGATCAAAGAAGTCATCGCAACCGGCCCAGTCTGCAACTGGGCACAGCGTCCAAACAGGCCACCCGCCATGCACGCGAAGGAACCGGCATACAGGCCATAGATTGGCGGCATGCCAGCGAGTGCGGCGTAGGCCATGGCCTGCGGCACGAGAACGAGGCCAACCGTGATACCCGCCAAGACGTCAGCAGTCAAAACCTTGCGACCCTGCCAAAAACCAAGGAAGGGCAAGCAATCTCGCAGCGTCATGCAGCTGCCTCAGCCGCTGCTATCGCCACCAGCACAGCAGGCAGATCAGGCAAGACGTGCGCCTGGCCAACCCGCTCAGTAACACCATGCCGATCCAGGTCTTGGGCGCATTGCTCACCGGCTCCGCAAATAAACACCTCTGCCCCCTGCTTGCGACAGTCGCGAACGAGATCGTCTAAGGATGCCGCCGCAGTGGCGTCAATAAACGGAACCGAACGCATTCTCAGCACTGCGTAGCGATGATGGGGCTCAAGCGCCTCAATCAACTCCCGGAGTTCCGCCGCAATGCCAAAGAAGAACGGCCCATTGATCTCTATGATCTCAACGGTGTCAGGGATGTCTGCCGGATCGACTGCGTCCGCCGCGAGCTCACTCGGGCACCACGAACGCGCCTGCGTCGACAAAGACATCCGTCGCACAAAGAAAAACATGCCCAACACAACGCCGACCTCAACTGCCACCGCCAAGTCGACAAACACAGTGAGCAAAAAGGCCAGCGGCAACAACAAGGCGTCGCTACGGCCGCCCCGCATGATTCGAGGCCAGCGCCCCAGTTCAGACATGTACCACGCCACCACCACCAACACGCCGGCGAGGGCGCACAGTGGAATGCGTTGTACCAGCGGCCCAGCTGCAATAGCCACCATTAACAACACTGCCGCGTGAACGAGACCCGCCACTGGAGACCGTGCACCAGCCCGGATATTGGTCGCCGTTCGAGCAATAGCTCCGGTTGCGGGCAAGCCACCAAATAAGGGTGCAGCAATATTCGCCGCGCCCTGTGCCATCAACTCCATGTCGCTATCGTGCCGATCGCCACCCATGTGGTCAGCTACCGTAGCCGACAACAAGCTTTCAATCGCCGCCAACAGACCAACAGCCAGGGCCGCTCCTGATAATTCGCGCATTTTTGTCATCAAATCACCGAAGCCGTGAATCTCCAAGTCCACAAAAACATCGAGTGATGGTGCCGGAAAGCCCATCGGTAAAGCCCCATAACGTTCAGCGATGGTTTCAACCGGAATTCCTGCGCCAATTGCCACCCCGCTGACACCAACAATTGCAATCAAAGCACCCGGCCAGCGCGGCAAATAACACCGAAACACAAGAATGATTGCAACCACAGAAACAGCCAAGATCGGTGCCCATGGATTCCATGAGCCCATTCCATCCCACACCGCGATTAAACGATCATGAACGTGGGCCGGCGCCTCAGCGGGCCATTGGCTGATGCCAAAGGCGTCACGCAACTGCGTCGAGGCGATGATCGCCGCAATGCCGGAAGTAAATCCGACCACGACAGGTGTCGGAATAAAGCGAACCACAGCACCCAAGCGAAACGCACCGAGCGCGATCAACAACACGCCACCCATGACGCTGGCGAGCGCAAGCCCGCCAAAACCATGGGTATGCGCAATCGCAGCACACAAGCCAACGAATGCGCCGGTTGGTCCACCGATCTGGAATCGCGAGCCGCCAAACATGGAAATCATCGCACCGGCAACCACACCGGTAACCAGACCGGCAATCGGCGGTGCTCCGCTGGCAATTGCGAAAGCGATCGCAAGTGGAACCGCAACAACACCAACAAGCAAACCGGCTAACAGGTCGGCCAAAGCGTCGCCCCGACTATAACCCTGGCTAAGACAGCGAAGCAATGCAGGTCGGCGAGGCGGTAGATCCGATTTCATAAGACCTCCCACAGCATTGCGAGAAGAGCCCCACCATCGCGGCTTATGCAATACGTCCCTAGGCTTTATCCACAGGGCCTAAGCTCGCAACTGCCAGCGCATGCTCTTGGACACATACTTCCACCCAACGCAGTAATCTGGAGCAACTGAGCGCATTCGAGAACACGCGGCGCCGGCAATGGGACTCGCTAGAATGAGGGCCTGCGGTTTTTGAGAGGGTTTCTCCCTCTGCAGTGAGGTGTGGGCAAGATCGCCCGCGCCACGTAGCCCTCGGTGACAGCTTGCACAAACACGCGCATGTCGCTGAGGACAGCGATGCTGCGGTGGGCAAAGGCGGAAGGCCGCAGTAGCCAAGGCCACCACGCGCCACGCGTGCGATTGAGTACGGACACCCAAGCGACGGGCGCATGTCGCTGAGGGCAGCGACACTCCCAGGAGGCGAGCGCAGCGATGCTGCGGTGGGCAGGGCGGAAGGTATCATGGCCGCAGTGGTCAAGCCGGCCACGCGCCACGTGCGCAGCTG
>JAQIBG010000282.1 GCA_027859175.1 Planctomycetota bacterium
CCTGAAAACCATTCAGACCGGTGATGGCTGCAAGAAGATCAGCGCCGTGTCCGTTGAAGATGGCTGCGCTATCGCTAACGAACTCTACTTCGCTGTGATGCTGGATCGCAGCCGCGGCCTGCCGCTGGTGATGGCCTCCAGCGAGGGTGGTGTTGATATCGAGGAAGTGGCTGAGGCCACCCCAGAGCTGATCCATAAAGTCCACTTCGAGCCGCACGAGGGCTTGATGGACCACGCCGCGCGCCGCCTGGGCTTTGCGATGGGTCTAACCCCGAAGCAGGTTGCGAGTTTCGTGGTTACGGCCAAGGCGCTGGCCAAGTGCTTCATCGATACCGACGCGGACATGCTTGAGGTTAACCCGCTGGTGATCACCCAGTCAGACGAGGTGGTGCCACTCGACTCCAAGATGAGTTTCGACGACAACGCCCTGTACCGGCATCCTGAAATTGCCGCGATGCTCGACCCCAACGAGGAAGACCCGGCCGAGTTGGAAGCCAAAGAGCACCACATGGCCTTTGTGAAGCTCGACGGCAACATCGGCTGCTTGGTTAACGGCGCCGGCTTGGCGATGGCCACCATGGACGCGATTGCGACCTATGGTTCGGATCTCGGGGCTTTTCCCGCCAACTTCCTCGACGTTGGCGGCGGCGCCAATGCCCAGCAGGTGACGCGTGCATTCAAGCTGATCCTGCGCGATGACAACGTCGAATGCATTCTGGTGAACATCTTCGGCGGCATCATGAAGTGTGATGTCATTGCTGAAGGTGTGTTGACGGCAGTCAAAGAAGTGGGCCTCGATCGCCCGCTGGTGGTGCGCCTTGAGGGCACCAACGTTGAGATGGGCAAGAAGCTCTTGTCTGAATCTGACCTCGACATCATTGCCGCCGACGACCTCCGTGATGGCTGCCGCAAGGCTGCCGAGGCCGCCGCCGCATTCCGCGCCAAGCGCCAGTCCTGACCCCGCGTCACAGATCCGAGGATCATCATGTCCGTATTGGTCGACTCCAACACCCGTCTGATTTGCCAGGGCCTCACCGGCAAAGTGGGCGGTTTCCATTCGAACGGCGCCATTGAGTACGGTACCCAGTTTGCCGGTGGTGTGGTGCCCGGGAAGGGCGGCCAAACCTGGGTTGCCGACAACGGCAGCACCCACCCGGTGTGGAATACCGTGCATGAAGCAGTGACCGAAGGCGGCGCTACCGCCAGCATGGTGTTTGTGCCGCCGCCCTTTGCCGCCGATGCGATGCTCGAGGCGATTGCCGCGGAAGTGCCCTTGATCGTGTGCATTACCGAAGGCATCCCGGCGCGCGACATGTACGCCGTGCGCCACGCCTTGCAGGGCTCGAAGAGCGTGTTGGTTGGCCCCAACTGCCCGGGCGTGATCACGCCCGACGAGTGCAAGATCGGCATCATGCCTGGTTACATCCACCAGCGTGGTAGCACCGGCATCGTGAGCCGTTCTGGCACCCTGACCTACGAAGCGGTGTTCCAGACCACCGGCGCCGGTCTCGGTCAGAGCACCTGCATCGGTATCGGTGGCGACCCGATCAAGGGTTTCGACTTCATCGATTGCCTGAAGCTGTTCCAGGATGACGACGAAACCGAGCAGATCATCATGATCGGCGAGATCGGTGGCGACGCCGAAGAGCAGGCCTGCGAATACATCAAGCAGTACGTCACCAAGCCGGTGGTGGGCTTCATCGCTGGTTCGCGCGCGCCCAAGGGCAAGCGCATGGGTCACGCTGGTGCGATTGTCTCGGGCAGCGCGGGTACCGCCGAGGCCAAGTTCGAGGCGATGCGTGAGGCTGGTGTGCATATCGCCGAGTCGCCGGCAACCCTCGGCGCCACCATGCTCAAGGCCCTCGGCCGCTAGCGGGCTGTTGACTGTGGGGGGCGACTCCCTGCCGTCGCCATTTCCCAAGGTTTTCTTGAAGCTAGCTGCGTTCGGTGCTCGTGCCGGTGGCAACACCGCATCCTGCTTTATTCCTGCTATCGCTCGGCATAGTGCGGCAGTGATGCTACGCCTGCTTGTTGTGATGATAATGACCTGCCTGGTGCTGCCGGCATCCCAGCGCGATGCGATGGTTGAGATTGGCACCATGACGCCCTTTGAGCAGGAATTGCTCGCTGAGGTGCGCAAGGTGGAAGACCGCCTGTTCCGTTCGCGTGGCTTGCAGGTGGAGCAGCGTTTCGAAGAACTCGGCCGGATGGAGCGTACGCTCGAGCGTTTGGCCGACAAAACCCGCGGCACGCGGTTCGAGAATCAAGCGGTGTACTGGCTGGCCGATTGGGTCATGACCTACCAGGGCGACCTCGACCGCGTTCAGGGCTTGCTGGAGCAATTGGCCACGCTGCCGAGCCCAGCTTTCAAGGGCGCTGGTCGCGCCTTGATGGTGCGCGTTTTGCTCGGTCAGGGCCGGATTCCACAGGCCGAGGAGTTGGCCGGCAAGCTGGTTGATGAGATCCCTGAGTTCAATCCGATCCTGCGTTTGGTTCAGTTCAGCCAACGCGTTGGCCAACCGGCGCCTCGGGTGCCAGGGCGTAATTTGACCGGCGGCGGCGATGATCCGATTGCAACGCGGTCTGAACCGTGGCTGTTGTATGCCTTCACCGACCTTGGCGACCCCGAGCACCGTTTTGGTTTGGCCAAGGTATTTAAAGAATTAGAGCGCGAAGAATATCGCGGCCGCATTGCCTTGGTGGTGATCGCTTTTGATGGCGACCCCTTGGCGGTGATGGAGCAGTCGGCCAAGATTGCGATTCCAGAGTTGGCGATGGAAGTGCTGTGGGCCAACCCGAACGAGGGTGGCGACGCGGCGGCTTGGCGGATGGGGTGGCAGTTGCCCGAATTGCCCGTCATAGCCTTGCTTGGGCCGGATCGCACGATCATGGCGATTAATCCCACGGCAGTGCGCCTGCGCCCCCTGGCCGGTCTCGACCCTGAAGATGGCAGTGCTACCAGCCATGGCAGCCTGTGGCGCGGGCGCGGCGGCGGCAAGGGCGGCCGTCGCTAGGGTTTTTGCTCGTGGGTTTTTGCTTCAGGTAAAGCACGGTCAGATCTGACCGTGCTTCTTAATTTATTTCAGTTAGCTGGATTTGCCACGGCGTGAGCGTGGCTCATTCTGCGCGGTCTTTGCGCAGCGGTGTGTGTCTAGCGCTCGGCGAGGTCGAGCTCGCGCTCGGCATTGGGCGTGACGAGCACGCGGGCGGCCTGCGGGAAGATGCTTGCTTCCAGGAGGCTGCTGGCGCTGGCGAAGCCGGGGCGTCGCGGTTGCGTGGGGAAGCTGTAGCCAAGCTTGTGCATCGGTTCTTCGTCCGGCCCGTACAGGATGACCGAGATATCGGGCAGGGCCTGATCTGGCGGGCCTTGCGCGATCACCGTGACCTGAATCCGTTCGTCGGTGGCGTGTTCAACCGTGAGCGTCAGCAGCACGTCGCCGCCCAGCACCAGCGGTTCGCCGGGCGTTAGGGTCAGGATGGGGGCTTCGTCGGGCATGGTTCCGAGCAGGGCTTCCAGCGGCGTGCCTTGGATGCGGCGCACCAAGGCGTCCATCGCGCTCTCGGCTTGGCGCAGGTCGAATTCGAGGCTGATCTTGTTTTCGCTGGTTCGGTCAAGTTGACGCTTGGTGTTGGCGAGCTCAGTGCGCAGATCTTTGATCTGCCCTTCTAGGCCTTGGATCATCACCAAGTCGCGCTGTTCTTGGGTGGTGAGTTCTGTCAGACGTTCGTTTTCGCGTTGCAGATTATCAAGCCCCTCAGCCAGGATGCTCGAGGTGCGTTCGAGTCGGCGGTTTTGCGCCAGCATGTCATTGTAGTTTGATTGCAGGCGTGCGAGCTTGCGCCGCAGGCTCGCGGCGTCGTCATCGGAGGCTCGCAAACGCGCATTTTCCAAAGACAGTTCGCGGTGGTCGACGCCAGACTGGGCCTCGCGTTGCTCTTGGCTGCGCAGTTGCCGTTCGGCGGCGTCGCGAGCTCGCTCGGCGGTGTTCACATCGCCAGTGAGGCGGGCGATTTCTTGCCGATAGAACGCCAAGTCTTGCTGTTGTTGGGTGGGGGCGGTGTCAACCACGAGATCGGGGTTGGGGGTGACCGTGCCATTGCTGCGCTGCGGCGGGCGCAGCACTAATGCTGCCGCCAAGGACACCGCCACCAATAGACTGAGGAACAGCAGCACCAGGATCTGGCGGTTGCGTTTCCGGAATATGAGCAGCTGGTTGCGTGCCGCTGCGAGCGAGGCTGTGGTTTGCACCGCTTCTTGCTCGAGAACCGCGTCGGTCAGTGGCTTGGTCGGCGCTGGTGGCGGTTGCGGCATGGTGGCGCTGGAGGCGCCGGGTTTGGCTTGATAGAGGCGCGTACGTTCGAGGTCGGGATCGCTATCGCGCAGGCTTGAGCGCCGGCTGGCCGAGATGTCATGGTCGCCCATGGCGAAGGGCGCGAAGAAGGGCTGGGTGGCGTCGTCGGTAACCGGCTTGGCTTCAACGCCGCGGATGCCCGAGAAGCGGGTCAGGCGGTTCCAGTAGAAGCTTTCGATCAGCGCTTCAGACACATTGGCTTTGCGCAGATCAGCGCCGTTGAACACCGTGCCCTCGATCAGCGCGCCCTGCATGCTGGCACCGGCCATGGATACGTTGCCGAGGTTGGCATCGGTCAGGTCGGCGCCGTCGAGTTGGGCGTTGTCGAGGGTGGCGCCGCGCAGGTCGGCGCGCCGCAGCTGGGCGCCGCGCAGGTCGACCTTGGTCAGGTCGGCATTGCGGAGATTGGCGTCGCGCAGGTCGGCGCCGCGCAAGTTGCCCTTGGTCAGCTTGGCGCCGGGCCACATCAGGCCGACGAGGTGGCACTCTTCGAGGTCGGCGTGGTCTTGGCTGCGGATTAGTTCGGCCAGGGTATCGGCAACATAGGCCGCTGCCTTGTCGACGCGTGGATTATGCCATGGGCACAATTCGCCATCGGGCCCGGTGGCGAGCTCACACGGGTCGCGCTTGGCGCGAAAGCGATGTGTGCAGGCCACGGTCTAGGGCTCCGTGTCGGTTTGATCGCGCTCTTGCTGACGCAGGGCTGAGCGGCGTAATTCGTCGCCGGTTTGGTCTGGCCGCAATTCGTAGTAGGCGCGCACGTGCTCCAGGGCCTTGGCCGAATTTTTGAGATGCTCGCTGTAAATGGTGGCGAGCAGGAAGTGCGACATCAGGTCGACCTCGGAGTTGGGGTCGAAGTTGGCTTCGCTGACTTCCCTCTCCAAAAAGTGAATCGCTTGCGCGTATTCGGCGATCGATTCGTAGTAGCGCCCGAGCAGGCCGTTGGCCTCTGGGTAGTCGGGTTCGCGCTCCAATATACTGAGCAGGTCTTGCTTCATGGCGATCTTGGTCGCCTTGCCTGGGATATCGCTGCGCCAGTAGAAGCGCCCGCGGTGCCAGCGCATCACCACCTCTTGCTCGGGGCGGTGCAGCGAGGCTACGCGAACGGCTTCGCTGTAGAGTTGGTCGGCCTGGAGCAGGTGATCGCGATTTTCGGCCAGCACCGCCAGGTTGAGCAAGGGCTCTGGGCGTTTGGGGTCGATCTCGCGGGCCCGCAGCAGGTGCTCCTCGGCCTTGGGCTGGTTGTCGAGTTGGCGCAGATACAGAGTGCCGAGGTTGAAGTTGGCGCCGAAGTGGTCGTTGTTGAGGCGGATCGCCCGCAGGTAGGCCTCTTCGGCATCGCGCCACTGTTGCCGGCGCTCTTGGGCGGTGCCAAGGTTGTAGGCGTATTCGGCGATCTCGGTGGGCTTGGTTGACTGGTCGGCGGCCTTGGCGAAATGACCAGCGGCAACGCCATACTCTTGCAGGTGGAAGGCAATGATGCCGAGGTTGCACATCGCTTCGCTGCTGTCGGGACGCTGCTGCAGGGCTTCGGTATACTTGCGGCGCGCCTGCTCGAAGTGGCGGCGGCGCTCTTCCGGATCATTGGTTAGGATGCCAACGTGTTGGTGTGTCAGGGCGAGATTGTAGAGGGCGTAGTAGTAGCCCTTGTTGATGTCGAGGGCCTTTTGGTACAGCGCGATGGCGCTGTCAAACTGCTCGCGCATCAGGGCGGTATTGCCCTGGCCAGTGAAGTTGGCCGGGCTGCCCTGGGGCATTTCCGTGACCGCGCCGGCGAGGGAGCCGCAGGCGATGATCGCGATGACCGTCGTTGCAAGTCGGTTAGGCACGAGCTGCTCCATGGAACGGCACCCGGTCAGAGTGTGCCGTCCTCCGCGTTGAGGACATCGAGGAGGCCGTCGACCAGTTCACCCGGTTCGGCGTTGTACTGCCCGGCGGCAATACGTTCACGCAGGTCTTCGACGCGATGGAGATCAACCGGGTCATGCCCGGCCAGTTCGGCCACGAAGCGGTCGAGATCGGCGGGCGCCAGATCGACCCGGCTCTCGGTACGGGAGCCGGAATCTGTTCCGCTGCTGGCACCTGAACGTCGATCCTGCTGCGCGGCGCGCTCAATCTGGCGCTGCCGTGCCAGCGGGTCGAGGCCGGCTCCTTCGGGGCGGATATCCATGATCATCCCATCCTGGGCCGAGGGTGACAGAGTTCGGCCACAAGCAGTATCGGTTGGCCTAGCCCCACCTTAAGGACTTTCTCCAGTAGATGTAGAACGCAATCAGCCCCAGACCGCTGTGCGGCCTAGGGCTGATCGTAACTCTTTTGAGGAGAAAGGCTTACTCGTACTTGATGACTTCAACCGGGCAGCCTTCGGCGGCTTCCTCGATCTGGTCAGCGAGCTCTTCCTGGAAGTCGGCCTTGAGGGCTGATTGCTCTTCGCGGTTCTCGGTTTCCTTGCCGTCTTGGCGCACATCCGGGAGGATCATGCAGGTATCCTCGGTGACGTGGAAAACCTCGGGGCAGGTGGTCTCGCAGGCATTGCACACGATGCAGCCTTCTTCGATCCAAACCTTGGTGATAGCCATGGGATGTCCTCCGGGCGCCTCCAAATGCGCCTGTGCAAGGGTGATACGTGCGGTGCAGGGGGGGTGCAAGGGGCGATGCGGGTGTGGGTGGTGGGATGAGTGGAGGTGTGGGGTATTGATGCGTCGGTTGGTTTCGGGGTTTGGGTTTCAGGTTTCGAGTTTCGAGTTTCGAGTTCTCCGCCGTCTCCACCGGTCCAGAGCACCGGATTCTGTTCCCCGCCTCGCACGTGGGACAGTTCACGCATCGGGAACGTGAAACTCGAAACTCTCTCAACTCGAAACTCACAAGCTCTTGCGTAAGTCCCACCATTGCCAGCATTCGGGCCATGGGACGCGTCCTCAGCTTGGTGATTATTGCGATGTGCGTGTGGTGGATACTGGCGCGTTGGCAACGCCAGCGTTCCCAGTTGCGGCTGCAGCGTTTGGGCCGGGCCCTTGAACAGCGCGGGATCGACTTTCAGGCATGGCTGCGGGAGGCCGGCCTAGTGGAGGCGGAGCTGAAGGAGCGACGCCGCTTTTTTGAGGTCCAAGCTCGGCTGGAGCGGGCTGCGCGCCGATTGCTGAAAGCTTAATCGCCAAGTAGCTTGCGATGCCATGTCTCGTGCGCGGTGGTGTGGTGCTTTAGCGCTGTATACACGGCGCGGCGGCAGTCTTACGCATTCGGTTGCGAACCGGGATGAGCCGGCGGCTGGGCGGTCTGTGAGTCGCCCGTAGTCATGGTGATGCCGGATACTTCTGTCGAGCTGTCGAATACGGGGTCAATCTTGAGTCGCTCGCTGCGACGCAATTGACCTTGGGGGGGTGCGTCGGTGGCCATGTCGTCGGGGATGTTTGAGGGCAGGCTGGCCCACCATTGGCGCTGGCGTGCTGGCAGCCACTGTTCGCCTTCGGGGATTGGGATCGCTGCCAGGGCTTCTTCGAGTTCGTAGGCGGTTTGCGGGCGGTCGTCCGGTTTTTTGGCGAGGCACCGCAGGATCAGCGCGTCGAGCTCGGGTGGCACCTGGCGCTGGCTGCGCTCGCTTGGGGCCACCGGTTTCTCGTCGACATGAGCCAGCATCTGGTCCATCGCCGCGTCGTGATCAAATACATTACGGCCAGTCAGCATGAAGAAGGCGACGCAACCGAGCGCGTAAATATCGCTGCGGCCATCCACCGGCAGCGCGCGCGCTTGTTCGGGTGCCATAAAACTGGGCGTGCCAGATACGAAGCCGGCTTGGGTTAGTCGTTGGCTGGCGCCTTGGTGTTTGTCGAGCGCCATGCCGAAATCGAGCACCTTGACGATGTCGGTTTCGTTGGCGCGGCGGCATACAAAAATATTGCCCGGCTTGATATCACGATGGACCAGTTGCAGTAGGTGCGCCTCGCCGAGGCTGCGACAGGCTTGCCGCAGCAGGTCAATGGTGCGTCCTACGGGGGGCACGCCTTCTTTGAATACGAGGTCATGAAGGTCGAGGCCGTCGAGTAGCTCCATCACCAAGAACAGCGTGCCGTCATCGGTGGAGCCATAGTCGTAAATCTCAACCGTGTTGCGACTGCGCAGCGCAGCAGTGGTGCGGGCTTCACGTGAGAATCGTTCGATGGCTTTGTCGAATTCGCTGCGGCTGCCGTTGCTCAGGGCATCTTGGTGGATCAGTTTGACGGCCGCTGGGCGCGCCAGCAGACGGTGTTTGGCCAGCCATACTTCGCCCATGCCGCCTTCGCCGAGTTTACGCAGCATCTGATAGCTACCGAGCTCGCGTGCTTCGGCCTGGGCCGTGGCGATTTCGGCCTTGGCCGCGCGTAAGGCCACCTGGTGCTGGTTGATGGCTTTGGCCAACAAAATGGCCATGGCTAGCGCGGCGACCACGCCGGCTAAGCCAACGCCAAAGGCGTGGGTGCGGAAATCTTGGCTGGAAGATAAGAAGGCCGCCAGTGGGGCGATGGCACCCACGTAGCAGGTGGTGCCTGGACCGAGTTCGGTTTCGCGAATCATGCCCAGGTAGTCTTGACCCTTGATGGCAAAGCGGACTGGTTGGGTTGGGTTGCCGTTGTCGGCCCAGTGGGCAATGAGTTGTGATAACAGGGGATTGTCGAAGGTTTTGACATGGGGGATGACGCCAAGCTTGGGGTCGGCATCGGGCCAGGCGAGCAAGGAGCCGTTGGCGCTGGCGACAAACACGGTGCCGCGCGTGGCTTCGGCTAATTGTTTGGTCAGCGCGCTGAGTTCGGTGAAAGAAAAGTCGACCGTGAGCACGGCTTTGATGCTGCCGTCGGCTTCACGCAAGGCACGCGCGGCAGTGATGCCCGGCTCGTTATTTTTGTACAGGTAGGGTTCGGTCCAACTGGTGCCGGTGCTGGTGGTGGCCGCGGTCCAGTACGGTCGCCGACGCGGATCGTAATCGCCGCCGGGCTCCTTGTCTTCGAGGACGAGGTCATCGTCTTCTTCCAGCGTGTAAGAGCGCTTGGTAACGGCATCGCCCTCGGGCTTGTAGTTGATCAGCTGAAAGCGGCCGTCGCCGAGGCGATGCAGGCCGATAAAGGCGCCGCTTTGGGTGCTGTGACTGATCCAGGCTACGCCGGGGCGGTCGACGATCAGGGCGCGCATGGTAGCGGCCTGGGTTTGCAGGTCTGCGTTGGCGCCGGGGCCTTTGAGCCAAGAACTCCAGGCGTCGAGCATGCGATCGGCGCCGCGACTGCTGGTTGCAATCATGTCAGACGCGTGCTTGGTGGCGTCGCCAAAGGCCGAGCCAGCGAGTTCAGTGACGCTGTGGCGCAGGGCGTAGGTGCCGGCGCCGGCCACCACCAGCGATACCACCAGCACCAGGGCTGGGATGGCGATCAGAATGCCAAAGGGCGAGGCCAGAGAGGTGACCAAGCGGGACCGCGGGGCTGGCGGTCGAGGCGGGAGCTCAGAGGACATGCTGGGACCGTAATCGTTCAGGGGCCGGCACAACAGCCCTCCCAGGCGATCAGGGCAGACGATCGCGCGCCCAGGGGATCACTTTGGCAAAGCGCGTCAGTTCGTCGACGCGGATTGCAAAGCCGATTTCAGCCGCGCTGAGTAGCGAAGGTCCGGACGTATTGGGGTCGCGGGCGGCTAGGCGTTGCGAAATGCTTGAGTTGGAGATCGCCACCACGGTGCCATCGTGGAGGAACATCGGCGAGCCCGAGGTGCCGCCAGACAGGCTGGCGCTGTGCTGGATCAAGACGTGCTTGGCGGGGTCGTTGTGGCGGCCGTCATAGGTGGTGAGTCGGCCGACCCAGCCGTCTTTGAAGGTGGCGAGCACGCTCTCGAAGCGCTGGGTTTTCTTGTCGATGCGGTTGAGGTAGTTGCGTTGGAGTTCGCCTGGAAAGCCGATGGTGCCAACGTGGGTGCCAACGCCAAGGTTGGCTGCTGCGTCGGTGCTGGCCAAAGGGAGTGCGGCGGGGTCGCCGTCGAGCTTGTCGGTTTCGATGCGAATCAAGCCGAGATCGGGCGAGGCCGCTCCTTCGAAATCGGGGTGGGCAATAATATTGCGGACTTCACACACGCGGCCGGTGCGGTTCTGGATGATCCAGCGCACTTTATGGGCCTGCAGCATCTCGGCGACGTGCGCGTTGGTGGCGAGCAGGCCGTCGCGGCCGATGCAGAAGGCGGTGCCGATGCCAACGCGGCGGGTGTCGGGCTCAACCGCTACGCATAAAAAAATCGAGTCGGCATATTGCTCGACCGTGCTGGCCCAGCGTTCGTCACCGCTGTCGCGCAGGGCTTCTTGGGCTGCGCTGAGTTCAGCACGGAGGCGATCAAGTTCAGCTTGCGTGGCGGCCGCTAATTCGCGTCGCTGCGCGGCATCAAGGCCGCGGTCGTTTTCAACCCGGGTCAGGTCATCGGTGAGGCTATCGATGCCGGTGAGCAGGGAGA
>JAQIBG010000317.1 GCA_027859175.1 Planctomycetota bacterium
GTGGGGCCGTCATGAAGGGCGAGGTGAACAATTCCCAGGGCAGTTCGTGATCGGTTTCGGTGACGAGATGCTCGAGACTGGCCGCCGTGATCAGTGCGCCGCGCTTGGGGTCGTCTACCGGAAACGGGTGCTGCGGGAGGTCGAGGGCCGGGAAGCGCTGGTCGTTGTCCATACCGTAAGCGATCATCGCGATCAAAATCGTTTGCAGCCGATGTTCGAGGATTTGCAGATCGCGATCGAACAGGGCCTGCACCGCATCGCCACCGAGGAGGCTGACGATCTGCTCCACTTGGCTGCGTTCGCCGTCAACATACAGGGCCCACTCGCCGATGACCAAGGTTGGGTTGGCGGCGCGCTCGCCACCGCGGCGCCAGTCGGCGTCGATGCGCAGGCCATTGGCGCCGAGCCAGGTAGCGGTTATCCGCGAACGAAACGCGCGCGCGCCGAGGTCGCTGCGGCGCAGAGTCTCGCGTAGGCGGTTGCCATCGGTGTAGGGCTCAAGGGCGATGCTGCTCACCGCCATCGCGCCGCGTTGGCGCAGACCGGCCTGGTCGGCCAGGATCAGCCACGTGCCGCTCTGGTGCACGTCTTGGCTGCCCCACAGGGCGAGCGCGTCGCCATGGAGGGGCTGGATGATGGTGAGGGTGTCGCCCTGGACCTGGGTGTCGTGGCGCACGTAAAGGGCCCAGCCGTCCCACGTCACCGCGCCCGAGCTGAGCTTGGTATTGAGGTCTTCGGCCGCGCTGATCACAGCGTCCATGGCCGGCAGCGAGACGCACAGGGCTATGAGAACCAGAATGCGCAGCATGTAGCTATCGTGAGGGCTGCTGAGCATCGCTCCAGCGCTCATTACGTGTGAGCCACGGCGGTTTGGCGCAGGGCCTGATCGGGGCGGTGCCCAGTATCTGGCCGTTTAGGCTGGAGCGAGGATTCGAGAGTCAGCATGCCATATTCTACCCAACGTCGACGGTCCCAGTCCGGTCCGCACGGTGCAAAGAGCAACTCGCGCTCCCTGCCGGTGCCCGATGTCGATGAGAGCGGCGCCACCCGGATGGTGTTGGTAGTGGTGGCCGTGGTTGTGGTTGTGGTGCTGGCGGTAGGCGCGTGGTGGTCGTTGGGCAGCGGTTCCACGATTTACATTCCCGAACCCGTCGAGGCGGCCCCGGCCCCGGTGGATGCCTCGACACCAGAGCAGGGTGGTGAGCCAGTTGACCCTGCTGGTGTACCTGTGGCCAGCAACCCCAATAACCGACCGCCAAAGGCGGAAATTCGGACTTCGCAGCAACATCACGTGATCGATTTCTCGGGCATTTTTAGTGATGACCCCGACGGCGACGATGAAGACCTGCGCTACCAGTGGGATTTTGGTGATGGCAGCACGTCCAAGGATGGGCGCGGCCAGCACTGCTATCGCGATTCTGGCACCTTTGAGGTGACCCTTACGGTTATGGATGCCGATCGCGCAACCGATGTGGCAACGCGTGAAATTGTGGTGCCCGAACCCAGCGCTGAGTTGCATCCGCAGCGACCGATTCGTGACAGTGAGGTCGCAGGTTTGGAAGTGCGGCGGTACCGGGGCGAGATTGTCGACCTAGCCGACATGGACCGCAAATTCGCCCCAGATGCGCCCGGTATCGACGTGGTGAGCAGCGATGAAGTGGTTCTCAGTGGCATTGAGCCGCGCTCTGACCACTACGCACTGTCGTTTCGCGGCGGTCTGCGGGTGCCGATCACGGGACTGTACCTTTTTGCTCTCACCAGCGATGACGGCAGCCGTTTGCGCCTGGGCAATCAATCGCTCATTACTTTGGACGGCCATCATGGTCCGAAGACGGGCCGCGTGTGGCTCAAGCTGCACGCCGGCGTGCACGAGTTGCAGGTCGATTATTTCCAGGGCGCTAGCGACCGCGCGCTGTCGCTGGAGTGGATCGGTGCCGGGTCTGGCCTGAAACGGCGCGTAGGCGCCGCCGACTTGGTGCGGCTGCCCTAGCAGGTTGCGTGTGACGCTTGCTTGGGCAACGAGCCCCGTCATCGTTGTCTACTGTGAATCAATTCGATCCAGATGAAGAAGGCTTCCCTTGCATGTTGGACCTCGAGGCTTCGAGCTTCGGGCCCAACAGCTATCCAATCGAGGCCGCCTGGAGCGATGATGACGGCGAAATACACCGCTGTCTTATTTCGCCTGAGGTAGTGCCGAGCTGGACCGATTGGAGTGACGAGTCGGAGGCGGTGCATGGCATCGACCGCGGCCGTTTGCTGCGCAATGGCTGGGATCCAGATTACGTTGCGGCTCGGATTGAAGAAAACCTTGGTGGCAAGATTGTCTACAGCGACGCGCCAGATTTTGATGGCCGCTGGCTCCAGCCGCTGTTCGCCGTGGTTGACCGCCCGGTGCCCTTCGCGCTGGAACACATTGATGAGCTATTGATACCCATGCTGCGCAAGCCAGGCGAACTGGTGTATCAGGCGATTCAGCGCATTGAGGAGCTCAAGGCCGAGTTGCAGCCCAAGATGGCCGGCCGCCATGCAGCCGGATATGATGTCGGCTACTTGCTCGCACTCTGGCGCCGCGCCCGCGGCGAGACCGTGAAGATGAATCACGGCGTAGGACCACTGCCCCAAAGCTCGCCAACCGGCACTTTCTTGCCGATTCGCCTCCGAGGCTCAGCAAACGAGTAGGGCCGCGAGCAGCTGCGGCCTCGAGTGCGTTGTGGTGGGGGACCGGTGCAGTGTTGATGACGAATGTCGGTTCCTGGTTCCTGGTTCCTGGTTCCTGGTTCCTGGTGCGCGCCGATGGCGCGTCGTGGGCATGATCAACGCGTTAGTGGAGCCGACCTGGGATTGGGGTGAGTTTCGCTAGCGCCAAATGCCGGCATCCAACGCGCGCACCAGGAACCAGGAACAAAAAAACCGGGCACTTTTGTGCCCGGCTTTTGACGAAGCGCGCTGGCCTAGTGGTTGGTCAGCGAGCGGACGCGAGCGTTGAGGCCCACGTTCTTCTCCTTGAACTTCTTATTCTCGGTGAAGAGCGCGTCGCAGCGTTCTTGCAGCGTCTGGAGTTCCTCGCGTGACTTGAGCTTGAGGTCGTCGAGCTTGCGGCTCAGGCTCTCGTTGTTGCTCCTGAGACTGGCCAGATTGCCAGCGTCGTCGGCGTGGCGCTTTTCGCTGGCGCGGATCTTGGCCATGAGCTGATCGCGTTCGGCGGCGGCCTCTTTGAGCTCCTCAGCCAAGGATTCGGCTTCGGCCGAGCCGGCCACTTGCTCTTGCAGGTCTTGGATCCGACTGCGTTCGTCTTGCAGGTCTTTGGCCAGTTGCTTGACGTGGCTTTGCGCTTCCTTGAGCAGGGCTTTGAGATCGGCGGCTTCGTCGAGTTCGTTTTGGAGGTCGGCGATCTGGCGATCGCGGTCGTCCAGGCTGGTTTCGAGTTCGGCGTAGCGGGCTTCGAGCACGGTGATCTGCGTTTGCAGTTCTTCGCGCTCGTCGCTGAGATCGCTCTCGGTGGCGCGGCGGGCGCTTTGCTCGTCGCCCAGGCGCCGCTTCATATCGGCCAACTCTTGGGTGCTGGATTCGCTCAGTTCCTCTTCGCGGGCGCGCAGTTCTTCGAGCTCAGCGAGGACGGTGCGATGCTCGTCCTTGAGTGCCTTGAGCTCTTCGCTGGCTTGCGCGTAGAGCGCTTCCTTTTTGCCGAGACGGTCTTCTAGCTTGGCCGAATGCTTGGTCAGACGGGCCAGTTCTTGGTGCTGGAGCTTGAGCTCTTTGAGGGCCAATTCCTGGGCATCCAGGCTTTCGGTGGCCTGCACCTGGAGCCGTTCCAGTTCAACCAGGTGGCTTTCGTTATCACTGATCGTGGCGCCGCGGGTCTGCAGTTCAGACGAGATGTGTTCAACCCGGTTGGTGACCTTCTCAACCACATCCGCTGAGTTGCGGATCAGGCGCAGTAGGTCGCCATCGCTGTGTTGCACGGCGTCGTCGAGCTTGCGGAAGCTCTTGGTGAAGCGGCTGACATTACCGCCGGTGCTTTTGAGCTGGCCGGCGGTGAGGGCCACGTCGGTGGCGGTGGCGAGTTCAACCAAGGCCTGCCCGAGTTGGTTCTGGGCCTTGCTGACATCGGTGCGCATCTGGGTCGCGGTTTCGGCGCGCTTGACGTAGCGGCCGAGATCGCCCTGGGTGCGATTGAGCTCGGTTTTCAGAGTCTTGGCGACTTGGGCCTGATCGCGCAGGGTTTCGATCTCACTCAGGCTCTTGGCCAAGGAGCCACTCTTTTCAGTGAGTTCCTTGTGTTTGCTGGCCAGTTCGGTGCTGAGCTGTTCCAGCTCGTCCTGGGTGGTCTCGAGCTGGGCTTGCGTGCGCGACAACTCCTGCTCGGTGTTGGCGAGCTTGTCAGACAGGTCAGCAATTTCGCTGCTCTGGCTGGTGCACAGGGCATCGAGTTCGGCGGCACGCGTTGCTTCACTATTGAGGGCGTCGAGCAGGCTTTGGCGGCGCTTGAGCACCACCTCAACCATGGTCTTGGTGGCTGAGACCAGCTCTTCGCCTAGGTCATCACGGAACAGTTCGTCGACTTCGTCGTCCCAGTCTTCGCCGGCATCGTTGGCGAGGGACTGGAGTTCGTCGCGGGCGCTTTGCAGGCTCACCAAGTCAACGGGCGCGCCTTGGCGGATCTCGCCGTCGGCCAGGGCAACCACGGCCTCGGCCAGTTCGGCCCCGGCGTGCTCGGCCTTGTGGGCCAGTTCTTTGGTTTCCTTGAGCTGGGTTGCCAGGTCGGCGATGCGTGTATCGCTGGCGCTGATCTGGTCTTGCAGTTCGGCGACTTCGCCAGCTTGGCGCTCGGCTGTTTCAGCGGCTTCGGCGTCTTTGGCTTCGATTGTGGACTCGGCGTTGACCAGATCTTCGTGCAGGGTGGCGATCTGCGCGGCAACCACGTCCATGTCGGCCAGGGTGGCGTCGATGGTTTCTTGGGCGGCATCGTTGGCGTTGCGCAGGGCCTCGGCTTCTTCGTGGAGGCCGGCATTGTCGGCTTCGAGCTCTTCGAGGGTGTCTTGCAGCAGCTTGACCCGGTTGGACTGGACCTTGCAGCGGGCGGCGATGCAGTCGAACAGGTCGCGTGCGGCGGCCAGAGCGGCATCGGCGCCGGGCAGGTCTTTGGGCACGCTGCCGCGCCGGTCAACCTGCTCGTCGAGATTGCTGCGCAGCACCACCAGGTCGCGATTGTTGTCGTCTTCGCTCAGCGGCTCGAGCGGGTCGCCGCAGGTGAGCATGGCGGCGCACAGCGCGCGCAGGGTTTTGAGCGCGGCGCCGAGTTCCTGGTTCATGGCTGCAGTGGCTGCATCCATCTCGGCCGTCTTGGCGGTGGCGTCTTCCACCACGGCGTCGTACTTCTCTTCAAGCTCGGCGTAGTCTTCGTCGTGCTTTTGCTGCAGCAGGGCGATCGCTTCTTCCTGCTGGATCAGCGCATCTTGGGCAAGTTGTGCCTGTTGGAGTACATCCGACAGGGTTTTGCGGTCAGCAGCGGTACGGCTGAGGAGGGCGTTAAGGTCGCTGGTGGCGCCGGGGCGCTTGCGTTTAGCCATGATCAGATCCTCGGGGGCATGGAAGGGGGCGCGTTGCGGCGCCGATCAGGTTCGGGTATGGGTGCGGACGCGGGCGCGGAGCCCGGCCAGTTCTTTGCTCTTGGCGCGGAGTTCATCGCGGTATTCAGACAGACGCTCTTTGTCTGCCTCGTGAAGCTCTTCAATTCGCTCAATCTTGCGGACCCAGTTGGCGTCCTTCTTGGCGATAGACTGCTCGAGGCTGCGTACGCGGGCCTGCTCTTGGTGCAGGTGGCGCTCAAGACGAGCCGATTCGCGACGCAGCCGGCTGCATTCGCTGCGCACTTCGCGCAGCGAGCTTTGTGCGGCGGCCATCTCATCGGGATCAACCAGCACCTCGGCGCTGCGCAGTTCAATGATTTCGCGATTGGCCTCGGCCAGCTTGTCGCTGAGGGTGCTAATGCGCAGTTGCAGGCCACGCGATTCGAGCCGCTCTTCGCGCAGGGTCTTGAGTTCGCCGGCGAGTTCGGTGACCCGCTCTTCGCGCTGATCGAGGGTGCGCTCGAGTTCTTCGATCCGAATCTCGGTGCCGGATTCCAAGGCGCGCAGTTGATCTTGCAGTTCGTCGGCGCGGCTTTCCAGGGCTTCACTGGCGGCGTTGAGCTCGCGCACTTTGGCGACCGCTTGATCGCGTTCGGCTTCGAGTTCGAGCCGGGCCTGCTCGCCCATGGCGCGCGCCTCGTCGACCTCGGAGCTGACCGAGCGTAGCTGAACTTGATGAACTTTGGTGACCTGGTCGAGCTTGGAGTCGAGTTCGGCGGCGCGGCTCTGCGCTTGCTCGGCCACGTCTTTGGTGGCCGTTTCGGCTTCGACCAGTTTCTCAACCTTCTGCTGAAGCTCAACCCGCACGGTTTCGAGCTGTTGCAGCTTGGTTTGGCGCTGGCCAACGTCGCCCTTGAGCACGTTGATGGTTTGCTCGGCATCGCGACGGTGTGACTGTAGCTTCGACAGTTCGTCGTGCATGCCGGCGATCTGTTCGCGAATCTGCTTGAGCGCGCTTTGCGCCACCTGAGCCGCCTCGGGCGCTTCGCCACTTTGGACAGCTTTGGTCAGGGTGAGGTTGGTGCGGGTGAAGCGCTTGGTGCCACCGAGGCCGATCACGCCGAGGGCGTCACAGCGTTCGTTGACGTTTTCGGCGAGCTCGCGCACCGATTCGATGATCAGGCCCATCGACGCGCGCGTGGCCTCAACCGCGCTCTCGGCACTGGCGATGCGTTCATCGCGCTCGCTCAGCTGGGCCGGCAAAGCGCGCAGTTCGGCGAGTTCACGGCCTTGCTGTTCGAGCTTGGTGGTAGCACCTTGCAGGTCGACCTGCAGCGCTGCGAGTTCGCGCCGCGCGTCAGCGAGTTCAGTGCCGCGTTGGGCATCGGAGCTGGCGAGTTGGTCGATCTGCTCGCGAGTGGCGGTGAGTTCGTCTTCGGCGGCCTTGAGGGCATTGCTGCGGGTGGTCAGTTCGCTTTCGAGTTCGTCGATGCGGGCAGTGGCGGTATCGGCGCTCTGTTCCAGTTCGGCGCTGCGTTCGGTCGCGGCCGTGAGGCTGCTGGTGAGACTGCGGCGCTCATCGGCCAGGGCTCGCGCGAGCCCGGTGGCGGCCGAAGCCAGGTCGTCCCCGAGGCGCAGCAGGTCGTCGTCGACGTCGATCTGTTTGGCGAGGCTGCGCAATTCTCGCGTGGCACCAGTGAGGGGGGCATGGTCGTCACTCAGGGCCAGGTCTTCGTCGCTGACTAGGCCATCAAGGTCGCCCACCAGATTGCGCAGGAAGGCGGCCATGCGCTCGAGATTGGCAGCGTCTGACTGGTGTTGCACACCTTGGGCAGCGAGGCTGTTTTCGCGGGTGCCGATCTCGCGCTTGAGTTCCTCAATGCTGCTGCGCGCGGTGGCGAGCTCTGCATGCAGTTCGGCGCGGGCCGCTTCGCCGTCGGCTTGCGTGGTGGCGAGTTCGTCTTCGAGTTCGTTGCTGCGGGCTCTGGCTTCTACCAACTCAGCGCGCAGGGCGTCAAGCTCGTCGCGGGCTTCGGTGCGCAGCGATTCGAGTTCTTCGGCGCGGCCGAGATGGGCCGCGGAGCGCTCTTGCTCTTCGTCGAGCTCGCGGGTTAGGCGTTCGTTGGCTGCGTTGAGGTCGGCTAGGCTGCTGGCTTGCTCGTCTTGCTCGCCACAGCGCGTGCGCAGCGCAGCGATGGCTTCGCTGAGGCTGCTGGCTAGGTCGCGATAGCGCTCGCTGAGCTCGGTCATCGGCTCGGCAACGGCTTGCGCATCAACTTCATCGTCAGCGCAGCCGGCCAGCGTTTCGAGGTTGTGCTGGAGGCCGGCCAGATCGCCGCGGGCGGCACTGAGGTCGAGCTCATCGTCGCTGCAGCGGTCGCACAGATCAATCCAAGCAGCGGCAGCGCTGGCGGCACCGCGGCAGGCGGCGGTTTCGGCAGCGTGCAGGGTGTCGATGCGTTCAGCAAGGTCGGCGCAGCGCTGATCGAGCTCGTTGCGTTCGCGCTCTTTGGTGCTGAGGCGTTGCTCGAAGTCGCGGCTCTCTTGCAGGCGCTGTTCTTCGATGGCTTCGATTTGTTGGGTCAGGGCGCGTTCGGTTTCGGCGGCGGCGGTTTCGGCATCGGCGAGGCGTTGCCCGGCATCGCTGCTGGTGCTGGCCACTTGGCTGAGTTGGGTTTCGACCCCCGTCAGGCGCTCTTGGGCGGCGTTGAGCTCGCTGGTCAGCCGTTCGCGCTCACTCTTGAGTGTGTTGATGTCGGCAGCGCGGTCGTCGAGATCGGTGAGGCGCTGCTTGTCGCGCTCTTGGCCGGCTTCGGCGGTGGCTTCAAGGTCGCTGATCTCTTCGCGCAGGCGTTCGCATTCACCGCGCAGCATGTCGCGATCGAGGGCGAGGCCGTCGTGCTCGCCCTTGGCATCGGCCAGTTGGCCGCGCATCCCGTCGAGCTCGAGGCCCAGATCGGTAATGCGTTGTTCGAGCTCTTCGCGGACATGGTCGCTGACGCGCAGTGCCTCGAGTTCAATTTCGAGCTCGCTGACTTTGGCCTCGGCAGTTTCTAGGGCGGTATCGCGTTCGTGTAGGCGCTCGGTCAAGGCATCGCGCGCGGAGGCCAAGTCGCCGGTGGTATCGCGGACTTCGTCGGCGCGCTCGGCTAGGCGCTCGGCTTCTTGCTCGGCGATCTGAACTTGGCTCAAGGCCTCGTCGCGGGCTTCTTGCAGCTCGCTGACCTCGGCCGCCTTGGCTAAGATGTCGCCTTCGAGTTGCGCCAAGCGCCCATCGCGCTCGTTGAGCTGCCGGACCAACTCATCGCGTTCGGTTTGCAGGCGCTCGCTTAGGGTGCGCAATTCGCTGAGCTGTGTGTCGTCGACACTGGCCGCGGAGGCGGTTTGGCTTTCCAGTTCGGCCACGCGTTGCTCAAGGGCTTTCTTGCCTTCTTCGAGCTCGAGCACCTGGTCATCAAGGCCACCGCTGGGGTCAGGCCGATCTTGCGCCGCCAACTCGCCGCGCAGGCGTTCGAGCTCCTCTTGCAGGGCTTCGTTGCGCGTTTCGAGATCACGGTGGTGGCGCGCGGTGGCGCGCGCGGCATCGCGTTCGGCTACGGCGGTGTCGCGTTCGGCCTCAAGGGCGCCGAATTGGGCCCGCAGTTGGTCGCGCTCGGCTTCAACGGCAGACAGGGCCATGGCGTCTACCGCACCGGCCGCAGGCGAGTTGTTGGCGCCGTTGGACAGCACGTGAATCAGGTCGGTTACTGCGTCGAGACGTTCGGGGGTGCGTCCGCGCTTATTCGTGGCCGACTGGGCCTCGCGCGTCAAGCGGTCGGGATCAACCTTGCTCACGATCAGGCTGAGGATGGTCTCGAACGCTTCTTCGAGTTCGTACTTGCTGTGCTCGGTACTATTGAGGAGTTGCTGGGCCTGGGTGGAGGTGTCTTGCAAGACCTCATTGCGCGAGCGCAGCTTGCGCACATCGGTGATCAGGTTTTTGAGTTCAGCGATGGTGAGGGCCACGGATTGGCGGTCAGCGCGCACGGCCAGGGCGTGCAGTTGCTTGGCCGACTCAAAACGCTGGTCGGCAACCGCCTGCTCTTCGGGATTCGTAGTAGCGGCGCAGTGCTCGATGGTGCGGGCGATCGATTCGATCAGGTAGGCAAGGTGGCGCGCGTTCTCGTCGAGGGGATTGGTGAAGTTGAATAGGCACTCAAGCAGGTGGTTGATGCGGGCGCCGGGAATGTCATCGGCGTAGTCGCCCAAGGCCTCGGTCAGGAGGCGGTCGAGTTCCGAACGGAGGCCCGCTTCGCGGCGGATGCCGCTGATCTCATTACCGCTTTTGAAGCGAGCAGTGGTGGTGCTCGGCGGCGGATCCTGGCTGGCTGGGTCTTCGGACGCCATGGTCGGGCCTTGTGCACAGGCAGCACCGCAACGATGTACGGTCACTACACGGGGAGACGGTGACCCGGGCATTCTGGAACAGCCCCGGCGACTCTGCAACCTTCTTCACGGCGATACGAGTGTGGGCGTAGCGCTGCGTGGGGTATGCTGATAGCGTAAACGCCAGAGTTTTCGACATTAGTTGCAGTAGACCTGCTCGAAACTGCGTTGTGTTTGGGTTGATTGGCTGTTCCTAGGATTCAAGTGGCGCTAGACGCGTGTATTAGGTGCTCAGGACCGATCTTCCCACAGGTCCTGGGTCCTGGGCCGCCTGCACGCAGGCTTAGGCGCGGGGCTGACCGCCCCGTACCCCGCCCAGATGGCTTGATCGTGGTTTTCCTGGCTGTTCCTAGGATCCAAGCGCCGCTAGGCGCGTACCAGGACCTAGGACCGAGCAGTGAATCAGAAAAATGGACCACTTTTAACAAGGCTCGATGATGGCCACTAAGCCAATCTGAGGCATGCTTGGGCAGGAGATCGATTCAATGGGACACACACGCGCACCAAACATTGTGGTGATTCTGGCTGACGACCTGGGCTATGGCGATGTTAGTTGTTGCAACGAGGCCGGCAAAATCACGACCCCGTTCATGGATGCAATCGCCGAGCAGGGGGTTTTGTGCACGGATGCCCATTCGAATTCGGCTGTGTGCACGCCAACCCGCTACGGTTTGCTGACCGGGCGCTATGCGTGGCGCACGCGCCTCAAGCGCAGCGTGCTGTTTGGCTATAGTCATCCCCTGGTTGAGCCGGGTCGCGAAACCCTGGCCACGCTCCTCAAGCGTTCGGGCTATCACACCGCCTGCATCGGTAAGTGGCATCTGGGCCTCGGTTGGTGCGATAGCGCCGGCGTGATGCCGCCCGGGCGCGATATCGAGCACGACGAGGTCGACTTCAGTCAGCCCCTGGCCGAAGGCCCGCACAGCTGCGGCTTTGATGAGAGCTACATCATCCCCGCCAGCCTCGACATGGCGCCCTACTGTTACATCCACAATGGCCGGGTGACCGAGCTGCCCACAGCGAGTTGCGACGACTCAGAGCGCCCAGCCTTCTGGCGTGGCGGCGCCTGCTCGCCCGGCTTCCAACATGAGACCTGTCTGCTTGAGTTCACGCGCCGCGCCGAGGCCTACATCGACAGCCGCGCGGCGCAGCCCGATCAGCCGTTTATGCTCTACTTCCCAACGCCCTCGCCGCATACGCCGCACGTGCCGCGTGCGCCCTTCGTTGGCAGCACCGAACTCGGCGCCTATGGTGACTTCGTGGTCGAGCACGATTGGTCAATCGGTCAGATCATGGCCGCGCTCGAGCGCAACGGCATGGCCGACAATACCCTGGTGGTGGTGACTAGCGACAACGGCTGTCACAGCGGTCCGCTGGGCTTGGAGCAATTCGGACATCTGTGCAATCACATCTATCGCGGTCAGAAGTCAGATGCCTGGGACGGTGGCCACCGCGTGCCTTTCTTGGCGCGTTGGCCCGGCACCATCCTCGCCGGCAGCCGCTGCGATCAAACCCTGTGCCTGACCGACCTACTCGCCACCTGCGCTGCGATCGTTGACGATGAGATCGGCCCCGAGGCCGGCGAAGATAGCTACAATATTCTCCCCGCGCTCACCGGCCAGAGCGACCAGGCAATCCGTGAAGCGACCATCCACCACTCGATCGACGGCGCCTTCGCGATCCGCCAGGGCCCCTGGAAAATGATTTTCGCTCGTGGCAGCGGCGGCTGGAGCCTGCCCGAGAAGGACGTCGACCCCGACGCGCCCGATTGCCAGCTCTACCACATGGACAACGACCCCAGCGAACAACGCAACCGCATCGCCACCGAACCAGCCATCGCCGCCACACTCAGCGCGCTCGTCAACCACTACCGCGACACCGGCCGCAGCGTGCCGGTGGGGTGACCATATTGCGGATTTCACCTGATTTATCCGCTGGTTTTACGCCAGGACGCCAGGGTTGGGGAGTTTGGTGTTATTTCTCAGGGGTGCGGGCGAATGCCTTCGGCTGTTGCTGGATGGCGCTGCGCAGGGGTTGGGCTTCGCAAAGCAGTGCCGGCTCTTTTCCGAACTCGAGCTCCTTGGCGTCCTGACGTCCTGGTGTAAAACACTCTCTGGACCCCTGGCGTCCTGGCGCCCTGGCGTCCTGGCGTAAATTTCTCGTCGCACCTTTTGCCGAAGCGTGTTGGTAGCGTGGAAGTACTTCCAGTGATCAAGCCTTGCAGCTGAGTTCGGGTCTGGGCATTGTGGCGCGATCTATCCACATCGCGACTCGGGAGGGAGCGGAAACATGGCACGGAAGAAAAAGTGGTTTGCTAAGCCTAGTGACATCAAAGTTGGTGTGATTGGCTACGGCGGCGCGTTCAATATGGGCAAGCAACACCTCGATGGCATGAAGCGCGCCGGCATGACGCCGTTCGCGGTTTGTGATGTCGATGAAGCACGCCTGGAAATCGCCAAGCAAGACTTCAAAGGCATTGAGACCTACACCAGTCTCGACGCCATGCTCAAGCAGTCAGACGTTAATCTGATTGTCCACATCACCCCGCATAACCTGCACTATCCCTTGGCGGCCAAGTGCCTCAAGGCCGGCAAGCACGTGGTTACCGAAAAGCCTTTCGTGGTGACTACCGCTGAGTGCGACAAGCTGATCAAGATTGCCAAGGACAAGAACCTGGTGGTCAGCACCTATCACAACCGCCATTGGGACGGTTGGATCATGCGCGCGGTCGATCAGATCGTGAACAAGGGTGTGATTGGCGAGGTGCGTCGCGTTGAAGCCCATATGGGCGGCTACGGCATGCCGCGCGAGTGGTGGCGGACCTCCAAAACGATCTCGGGTGGCGTGCTTTATGACTGGGGCGTGCATCTGCTCGAGTACGCGCTGCAGGTTGTGCCGTCGGAAATTACTGAAGTCAGCGGCTTCAGCACTACCGGCTACTGGTCGAAGAAGATGTCGGCCAAGCACCCGTGGAAGAAAGACTGCAATGAAGACGATGCCTCGGCTGTGGTCCGTTTTGCTAACGGTTGCCAGCTGAACCTGTCGATTTCGCATCTACGTAGCGAGAGCCGCCCGTACACCATCGCGTTCTACGGAACCGAAGGCGCGTACGAGCTCGACTTTAAGGAATGGCGCACCAAGAAGCAGAATGCCAAGGGCAAGTGGGTCGAGAAATCGGGCAAACACCCGAAGGCCAAGGGCCATCTGTTCTATCAGAA
>JAQIBG010000351.1 GCA_027859175.1 Planctomycetota bacterium
CCATCATTCGGCGCACCGTCGCCGAAAACCGCGCCTTCTTCACGGCCAACGCACAAGAAGACGAGCGTTTCAATCGCAAAGACTCGACCATCCAGAAGAACGTAACCTCGGTGGTCTGCGTTCCGCTACCGATGGAAGGCCAGATTCGCGGCGTGGTGTACCTTGCCCGCAGCATTGCCGACTCGCCGTTTGAAAAGGCTGACATGGAATTGCTGTCGGCCTGCGCGCTGCAGCTCGGCCTGGCCTTCACCGGCCAAAACCGTCTGCGCCAGAATCGGCGCACCCTCTGGAACAGCCTGTCAGCCATGGTTCGCGCGATGGAAACCACCCGCAACCGCCTCGGTTGTGGCGATCGCTGCGCACGCGCTTCGGCCGCCATCGGCCGCGCCTTGAATCTGAGCGACGACTCGGTGTGGCAACTCCAACTCGCCGGCCTGCTCTATGACCTTGGCCGCATGGACGACCTCGAAGGCAAGCACGCCATCGATGTGTTCAATGAGGTCGACAACGTCACCACCGTGGCCGAACTGGTGCGCGATGGCCACGAGCGGCTCAACGGCAAAGGCCCGCGTCATCTTGAAGACCAAGACCTGGGCACCGAAGCCCGCGTGTTGGCCGCAGCTGGCGCCTTCTCCGATGCCGTTTTGACCGATGCCGACAGCGACGCGGCCAAGCACATCGAGGCCCTGATCGGTGACACCGGCTTTGATCAAGAAGTCATCAAGTGCCTGCAGGCATGCCATCTCGATGGCACCCTGTACCAGCAAATCGAAGGCTAATCACCCACCGAATCGCCCGCCCCTGCAGACTTGCCTTTGCATGCCAGTGCTGGGCGCGTATTATTTTACTCCATACTGTTCGCCGGTGGCGCACTGCCACAGGCACTACTTCGGGAGACCTTCATGCGGACCCTCGTGCTGTGCGTAGCCCTGCTGCTCGCCAGCCCCCTATTCGGCGCCGACAAGCTGATCATGGCCACGCAGGAGTTCGCGCCCTTCCACTACATGGTTGACGACAAGCCAAGCGGGCCCGGCGTTGACATCATCCTCGCCGCCGCCGCCAAGGCCGACCTGCCGTGCGAAGTGCAACTGCTGCCCTGGCGCCGCGCCCAGGAAGAAGCCAAAAATGGCCGCGTCCACGGCCTGTTTCTGCTTGGCAAGAATGCCGAGCGCGAGCAGTGGCTCAGCTTCACCACGCCGATTTTAACCACTGAGTATGGCCTCTTCACCCGCATCGGTAGCGACTGGACCTATGAAGACGCGGAATCGCTACGCGATCGCACCATCGCCGTCTACGGCCCGTCCAACACCGCCAACTCACTCGAGAAAATCAAAGCCCAACTCGATGGCAGCGTAAAAATAGAAATGCGCCCAGACGACGAAGCCGGATTCCGCAAGCTCAACGTGGGCCGCGTAGACGGCGTCTATTCCAACAAGGCGGTGGGCCTGGCTCTGGTGCGTAAGCTCAAGCTTGAGCACGTGGCCTATGGCGGCATCCACAAGCCGGTGAAGTATTACGCCGCCCTATCTACCGCCCACACCGATGCCGCCACCGTGGAGGCCTTCAACGCCGCCATGGCAGCCATTGTTGCCGACGGCACCGTCGCTCAGATCATTTCCAAGTACGGGATGCAAGACGACGTTGTTGTGGGCGCCGCTGACTAGTTAGGCCATTACTGGCGCGCGTCTAAACGACCGCGCGCCCCTTGGGCTGATACAGGCAAGTGGGGTCAGAACTGAACGCGTCATCGTTCAGGCTCCAGGCCCTGCTGCGACTGCCGCCACACAGATCGTTGTACTCACATTCGCCGCATTTTCCGGAGAAACTGTCCGGATCACGCAGGCGGCGGAACACCGGGTCGTCACGATAAATCGACGCCAAGCTGCGCTCGCGAATATTCCCAAGCGGGATCTGCAAGAAGCCCGACGGCTGCACCTCGCCGGTGTGCGAAATAAAGCAGATGCCCTTGCCGTCGTTCACGCTTCGCGGCGAGCGCAAGCCCTGGGTTTTCCAGTCACGGCCCGCTGCGCCCTGTTGCTTGATCAGGCGCTGCGCGCGCACGCGATAAAACGGCTGCCCAGCCGTGGTCTTGACGTCAAAGGGCCAACTCTCGCTCTCAGCGATTTCGGCCAAGCGGCGGAAGATCTTCTCCTGCTCAACCGGCGACAACATCATGTCGGCACTGGCGCGGCCGGTAGCCACCAGCTGGAACACCGACCATAAAGAAATTCCGTGCCAACGCCCGATCTCAGCCACGGCCTCAAGCTGGTCGAGATTGTGTCGCCCCAGCGTGGTATTCATCTGGGTTTCAAGACCCATCTCGTGCGCGCAGGCAAAGGCCGTCATGGTCCGCTCGTAGGTACCATCGACGCGGCGGAACCCATCGTGGGTTGCCGCGTCAGCGCCATCGAGGCTGAGCGCCATGCGTTGAATGCCCACCGCCTTCAGCTGCGCAATCCGCTCTGGCGTTAGCAACGGCGTGGCCGACGGCGCAATCGTCATACGCAAGCCACGACCGTGGCCGTGGGCGATCAGCTCGTCGAGGTCGCTGCGCTTGAGCGGGTCGCCGCCGGTGATCACCATCAACACCGGGCCAAATTCATCGCGAATATGGTCGAGCAGGGCCTTGCCCTCTGCGGTGCTCAACTGCTGCGGGTCGGGTCGTGGCTGAGCTTGAGCGCGGCAGTGCCGGCACACGAGATCGCACGCCCGCGTGGCCTCCCAGATCACAATGAAGGGAGCCTTGTTGAAATCGACGGGGAATGGGGGCCGTTTGGCGCTGCTCATGTCCATCCTTTGGCTGCCGCAGCCTATGTCGGCGGATGCTGCGTGGCACGGCAAACACATCCAAGCACGGCCCCAGCGCCACGCCATGACCTAGGTCAATGCAGCTCATGCCACACCCGCATCGCGAGCGCCAGGCCCGATCCTGACACGAGTTACGTCAGAACCGACTCAACTATAGTCATGATAATATGATACGCGACCTGAAGGTCAGCTAGGCAGAGCCCGAAACGACCATAGTGTCGTGATTGGCAGAGCGCTCGTGACCCGTCCGAACCCCAGTCCAGGACCGCGCATAAGTCATGCGCTCGCACTGACCACACTCAGTGCGGCCGGGCCACTCGCGGTTGGCGTAAGCCTCGCCACCAGCTCACTTCCTGCCCTCCCAGTTGGCATCGGCGTCTCGGCGCTGTGTGGCGGCCTTAGCCTCGCTTGGTGGTGGCGCTCCTGCCGACAGCTGCAAGGCCAGCACGCCCAGTTGCGTCGGCATAGCGAGCAGTTGCGCCGGGTATCGATGAGCCTGCCGGCCCTTGATGCCGATCCAGACCCCCTGCGCGGCCTGATCCACACCATTGCCACTGGGCTTGAAGCCACCGTGGCCGTGATAGCCGAGCACAACGATGCGGGCACCCTCCGCACCGTCACGCAGTGGCACCAGGACGGGCAGACCGCGACCATCGATTGGCAGCGCGGCCCCTGGCTCGAGGCCATAGAACACGGGCAGGCCGTGATCGCCGACGGCCACGCCGACCCAGCGGTGTGTGCGGCCTTTGCCGTTCGCACCTGCATCGGCGTGCCGCTCGACGGCCGCAAGGCGGTGTTGGTAGTCGGCTTCAATCACCGGCTTGATAATGCCCTGCAAACCCAAGAAGCGGTGCAAGTGGCAGCCACCCGCTGCACGGCTGAGCTTCATCGGCGGCGAGCCGATCAGGCCATGGCCCGCAGCCTCAAACTGTTCGACGCCTTGTTCGAAGACACGCAGTTGCTGACCATGCTGCTCGAACGCGAAGGACCGGGCTGGCGCGTTACCCGCGTCAACCAAGCCACCGCCGACACCCTCGGCATGTCACGCGACGACATGCTCGCGATGGCCCACTCGCCCAGCGCCCCCTTAACCGAAGACCTTCTTGGCGTCGAAGTAAAGGCCGTTGACCCCAGCATGCCCGACCGCCCCCTGCACGCGGTGATGGAAGAGGCCTTACTGATCAATGGCGCCGAATACCTGATGCGCCGACGCGATGGCGCAACCCGCCGCATCATGCTGTCGGCCGCACCGATTGTAGACAGCGCCGGCGGCGTTGATGCCGCGCTGTGCTTTGGCCAAGACGTCACCGAGCGCCACGCCCTGCGCGAGCAAGTGCGCCAGAGCCAAAAGATGGATGCCGTTGGGCAACTCGCCGGCGGCATCGCGCATGACTTTAACAACATGCTCGGTTCGGTGATGGGCTACTGCGAGATCATGCTGCTCGACGAAGACCTCGACGCCGGGGTTCGCGACGCAGCCGAAGCCGTGATCCGCATCGTTGAGCGCGCCGGCGATCTAACCCACCGGCTCCTGACCTTCTCGCGCACAGGCGAGATGCAGCGCATCCCGGTTGGCGTCCACCGTTGCATCGACGACACCTTGATTCTCCTGCGCCAGAAGGTGGACCCGACCATAGAGATCGTGGTCGAGAAACACGCCGACCGCGATCAGATTATCGGCGACCCCGGACTTATTACTGGCAGCCTGCTCAATCTGTGCCGCAACGGCATCGACGCGATGAGCCAGGCCGGCACCCTGAAAATCCGCAGTGACACTGAGTACATCAGCCTCAACGACTGCCAACGTGGCGCGTTTGAACTGGAGCCAGGCGCCTATTGCACCATCACCGTCACCGACACCGGCGAAGGCATCGCCCCGGAACTGCTCGAGCGCATCTTTGAACCCTTCTTTACCACGCGACAACAGCAGCGCGGCACCGGGCTCGGCCTACCCACCGTGTACGGCGCAATGGAACAGCACGGCGGCGCAGTCACCGTGGTGAGCGAGCCAGGCGCCGGCAGCACCTTCACCGTCTACCTGCCGCTGGCCTCCGAAACCGCCGTGCACCGCAGCTCGGGCGCTCAGGTAATTCCAGGCAACGGCACGGTGTTGGTGATCGACGACGAAGAACCGATTCTTGATATTGCGAGCCGCCTGCTTGAACACATCGGCTATCAAAGCATCACCTGCGCTGAAGCCGAACAGGGCGTCGCCACCTTCGCCAAGCACCACGCCGCCATCGACCTAGTGATCTTGGACATGGTCATGCCCACCATGCACGGCCGTGAGGTATTGATCAAATTGCGCGAGATCGATCCTGAGGTGAAAGTCCTCGTGGCCTCTGGCTTCCCGCGCGACACCGATCCCGCACAGCTCAAGGCAATGGGCGCGGCCGGCTTTTTACAAAAGCCATTCCGCCTCACCGACCTCAGCCGCAGCATGGGCGAGATCCTCGGCATTTTGCCGAGTTGACAGCCGTTCCTGGTTCCTGGTGCGCGCTTTGCGCGTTGGATGCCGGCAGGGTTTCGTATGCGTCGGCACTTGACGTAAGGGCTGGGTCCTAGGTCCTGGACAGCGCTGCGCGCGTTGGGTCGTGGAGACAGCCGTTCGTCGTTAACGCGTTGGCCTCGCCCCTAACGCGCCAAAGGCGCGCACCAGGAACCAGGAACCAGGAACCCTCAATCAGGGATCAAGCGAATCGAACGGCGAATCATCCCCCGCGGTACTACGCGCAGGACGATCATCCGGCCACGAGATCGCGCCACCGCTGCGCGGCGTGCTCGCCGGACGGGTTGTGGCACGCGGCGCCGGGCGCGTCGTTGACGAGCCAAGCTTCGGCAGCCAAACCTTGTCGCCAGCCTTCATGCGGCGCGGATCAAGACCGGGGTTGGCCTCGAGAACCGCCCGCCACTTTTCGCCATCGCCGTACTGCTTGCGGGCAATCGACTCGAGCAGATCGCCGCGCACCACCACATGCCAGGTGCCAGCGCCGCGGCCCGCGGCCGATGGTGTGGCTGCGGGGCGTGGTGCCGGAGCTGCGCTCGATGAGCCGCCGCTGCCTGCCTTGGGGATGATGATCTTTTGACCGGCCTTGAGACCAACCGGATCGCTGACGCCGTTGGCATCGGCAATCTCACGCCACCGGCGCGAGGTACCATAATAGCGCATGCTGATATCGCCGAGGATTTCACCTTCGGTGACAACATGCCACTTGGCACCAGCCGGGAGGCTACGCGCGCTGCTGGTCGCCGGCGGCACGCGAGCCGTTCCGGCAGGCCGGGCGCGGGCGCCACTGGGCACCTTGATGACGTCGCCGGGCATCAGGTCGTAGGGGCCGATGCTATTCATCGACACCAGGTCTTGGAACCGGCTCGAATCACCCAGCAGGTCACGAGCGATGGTGTAGTAGCTGTCGCCGCGCTGCACCACGTAGGTGTTGTCGCCGCGCAGCTGGCCTTGCGAGGCCGCCGGCACCACATTGGTCAGCTTCGGAATTGTGAGCTTCTGCCCGACATACAGCGACTCAGGGCTGACATCGGTGTTGGCTGCCACAATGGCCTGCCAGCGGTGATGGGTGCCGTAGTGCTTGAAGCTGATGTCCATCAGGGTCTCGCCCTTGGCCACCACATGGCTAGTGCCACCGCCTGTCGCCTCGGTGGCTGCCGCCGGCTGGGGTTCATTAACCACAATCGGATCACCGCGCACCGGCGAAGACGTGCCGGTGTCATCAGGGAACAGAGCGGGATCGCTGAACAGACCGCCGTTGTTGGCCGGCGGCGTGTCGCCAAACACGGCGGCGTTGGCGTCGTTACCGGCGCCCGCATCGGCGAGCAGGTCGTTCGGCTCGTCGTTAATATCAGTGAAGGCGTCACCGAACTCGAGGCCACTGCCATCGGTCTCAGCAAAACTGCTGCCACCACTAGACGACGCAAAGCTGTCGTTGCTCGGAGGGCCTGGCGGTTCTTCGCCTGGCAAGGCCGGTGGTGCGTCGCCCTGAGCCACAACATCACCGGTATCGGCAACACCTTGGCGCCCCGACGGTTCAGCCAGGGTCAGGAATAACACCAGGCAGCACCCGACGAGTACCGAGGTCGCAATGACCAGATCCTTGGTGAAGGGCATGATGCGCTCCTCTGGAGATGCCTGCTCTGACACCTCGTGCGAAATGGGATGGTAGACCGAGCCCAGGACAAGTCCATGGCTCCAAGCGCGACACCCCCGTGCTGTCATTCAGACGGCTGAAGGCCTTGCGCAGTTCCATTCCATCTATGTCATTGCCGCCATGATCCGGATCCTTTCGCCTTTGCTTGCCGACGGCCCTCAGCAGATGGCCCTCGACGAAGCCCTGCTGGAGGCGGCCACCGTCACCACACTGCGGCTCTACCGCTGGGATCCACCCACCGTCTCGCTGGGCTATTTTCAAGACTACCACAGCATCGCAGCCGCCCTGCCCGAGCCGATTGCCCTGGTCCGCCGCATCACCGGAGGCGGCGCAATATGGCACGATCATGAGCTCACATATGCCATTGTGGGGCAATTAGGGCGCGATGGACTCCCCGCGCGCACCCGTGACTGCTACGCCCCACTGCACGCCGCCGTGGCCGCAGCCGTGATCAGCGCCGGCGGCCAAGCCGAGCGCCAGAGCCACACCGTAGGCGACCGGCGCTACCGCGATGAACCGCGCTGTTTCGCCAGCCCAGCCGCCGAAGACCTGATCGCACCGCGCGGCGGCAAGATCCTCGGCAGCGCCGCCCGCACCCGTGGCGACCGGATTTTGATCCACGGCAGCCTCAAGCTGGCCAGCAACCCGTGGGACCAAGACGTGGTCGCCCCGTGTGGCCTCGAGGCCGACGCGGCCGCGGCCGCACTCAAAGCCGGCCTGCTCGAAGCGCTCGGTCAGAGCGCCGAGGCCGGCACCTGCACTGAAACCGAGCTCGCCGCCGCCGCCCGCATCCAGGCCGAGCGCTACAGCAATGACGACTGGGTCGTTCATCGTCGCGGCCCACGCGCCTGATTTCGCCACCAGAACCACCACCTCCAGAGCGCGCCATGACCCCCTATATCAATAATCTTGGTCACACCCCCCTGGTCGCCGAGCGTCTGGACCCGGCCGACGCCGCGATTTGGTGCAAACTCGAGTTCCTTAATCCTTCGGGCTCGATCAAAGACCGCATCGCCCACGCCATCATCGCCAAGGCGGTGCGCAGCGGCGTCGCCAAGCCCGGTTCGATGGTGGTAGAGGCCTCGTCTGGCTCCACCTCCATCGCCATGGCCCTCGCCTGCGGCCAATACGGCCTGCGCTTCACCGCGATCATGCCAGCCGGCGTCAGCAGCGAACGCGTGCTGATGATTAAAGCCTATGGCGGCCTGGTTGAACTCACGCCCAAGGAGCAGGGCATCCACGGCGCGATTGAACGCGCCAGCGCCCTGGCCACAGAGCCCAACACCTTCTGGCCCGAACAGTTCGCCAACCCCGATAACGTGGAAGCCCACCGCCGTTGGACCGCTCACGAACTTCTGCAACAGATCCCCGACAGCCATGTTGACGCCGTGGTAGCGGGTGTCGGCACCGGCGGCACCCTCATGGGCCTCTACCTTGGCTGCCGCGATCAAGGCTGCGCTACCGTCCCGGTGTTGGCGCGCCCAGTTGACTTCGCCAGCCTCGGCGATGTGGAATGCTGCAGCTTCTCGGCCCGCGTTCCCGGCGTGATCGACGGCCTCTCGCAACTGTTCAAGCCCGATGAACTGCCCGACCTAATCACCATTGAGGTAGACGCCGCCGAAGCCGTCGACTGCACCCGCGCGCTGATCACAAAAGGCTATCCGGTTGGCCCGTCGTCTGGTCTCAATTTCGCTGCTGCACGCCATCTCGCTCGGCAACATCCGAGTTGGACCATCGCGACCGTGTTCAGCGACCGCATGGAGCGTTACTTCTCAACCGAACTGTTCGCCCCCTGGCGCGATTGAGTCAGCGCTCTACGCTCCCGCCTTAGCCGGCTGTTGAAATACACCAGCCTGCTATCCTCAAGAAAACTTTGGGCGACCTGCAGTCGCCATTTTCCAAGGTTTTCTTGAGGCGGCTCTTTACCCAGGGGGGGGGGTCGGCGACCCCCCTTCAACCCCCCGCAGGC
>JAQIBG010000408.1 GCA_027859175.1 Planctomycetota bacterium
GGCGCGAAGCCCTGCGTGCAACGTCGATTGGCTCATGAGGCCCGACGGCCAGACCCCAAAGCGATGTCAAGTTGTTTTATTGCAGGTGGTTATAGCGTCGCGTTAGGGAAACAGCATTGAGGGGCCCCTCACACCTCGGGATGCGCCACCTCGGGCATGGGCGTGGCCGCGAAACGCTTGTTCATCGCGCGCAGACGCCGGCTCACATCGC
This sequence comes from Planctomycetota bacterium, assembly GCA_027859175.1. Lineage (GTDB taxonomy): Bacteria > Planctomycetota > UBA11346 > UBA11346 > UBA11346 > GH22. The sequence goes on from JAQIBG010000408.1 coordinate 212, forward strand.
GCGCACAGTTCATCAAGATCATGATGCACGCGTCGGCGTTGCGGCGCCGCAGCGCCAGCAGGTCTTGATTGGACAGGGTCAGCGCGTCAACCCGAGTCAGCGCACGCACCGTTGCACTGCGCGTCTGCACATCAATCAGATGCATCTCGCCAAACTGAGAGCCCTCGTCCAAGCCTGCAATCGCCACGCCGTCGACGACGATCTCCACTGAACCAGACAAGATAAAGTAGACACTATCGCCCTTTGACCCTTGCTCGACGATCTTGTCGCCTGGTTGGTAGCGGACCCGTCCCATGCCCTCGAGCACGAAGCACAAATGCTCCTCGCCAAGGCCGGCAAAGAGGCTGTAACGCGCCAGGTCGGAGGGATCGACGGTGATCATGGGCACCGTGCAGCTTAACCACCTTGATGCTGAGGGGCAAAGGATCTCTCAGCCCCCTACGAGGCGCTGTTGCGCAGGCCGGCGCACAAAGCTTGGCCGACCAAGATGCGACGCGCACCAGCGCCCTGGACACGACAGCCGGAGACCTTGGTCATGAGCGGCAGCGTGGCAGGCTGACCAACTCAGGCCGAAGTCACGCCAGCGCGGTCCCACATTGCATCCAAAGATGCCGCGACCTCAGTTGCCGCTGCATCGGCACTACGCGCTCCCACCGCGTTCAGCCGCTGACTGAAAGGCTCTGCCGTAATCGGCCCGGCGTAATCAATCCGCGCCAAGGCCGCCAACAATCCAGGCGTGTCGATGATGCCGGTTTCCATCGGCAAGCAGCGTTGGTCGTCTTGGAAGTCTTCCATCGCTACGCCGGCCGGCGCGTCGTTGACGTGAACGTTGACCACATCACCCGGCTTCAGCACCGCCAAGTCGGCAATGCTGCCGCCTGAGGTATACAAGTGCCAGGCATCGAGCAGCAGCCCAACCCCCGGCGCATCCAACGCACGGGCCAATTCTAACATCCCGCCCAGGCTGTAAATGAAGGGGTAGCGCCGACCCTGGCGCAAGCGCATCGGCCCCAAAAACTCCATCCCAAAAGCGATGCCATGAGCGCTGAGAATATGCGCCACCGGCCGCAGCCGTTCGGCATGCCAAGCGAAGTTCTCAACATAGGGCCGCTGATCTGAAGCCGGGGCAAAATAGGTGCAGCAACGCCGACAGCCAAGCGCCACACTGAGCTCAGCGAGACGATCCAAGCGCCCCAGCAAGCGTGACCATTGTTCCGGCGATTGTTTCCAATCATTGGGTAGCACCCAATGCGAGGCGCGTATCCCAGCCTCGCTAAAGCGTGCCGCACAGCGGGCCAGGCCCTCCTCAGCCACGAGCTTGTCGAGCGCATCGATATTGACATCAATGCCAGCAAATCCGTGCTCACGGGCCATCGCAATTGTGTCAGGGATCGACAGGTTTTGGATGCCAACAACACCAGGCGAGAGATTCTTATACATGGTTTCCTCGTTCTATGACAGATGATGAGATTCAGCCACGGCCTCAGCCGTTGGCAAAAATGCGCGTCGACCGCTCGACTTGCGCCAGAGGCACCCGAGCCTGGGTGCAGATACTTTCGGCGCTGGCGAAGGCCAAGGCGTTCACCGAATGCCAGGCCTCGTTGGTGCACTCCGGGGCCGGGCCACCATCAAGGAACTCGGCTACTTGCCGATACAGTTGCGTGAACGGACTGGTGGTCTGGGGCGGGTTGAATGCAGCGTAATCGCGCTGCTCGCCGTCAACCACCACCACCGTATCGGTGTACATACCGCAACGCACGAAGCCGCGCTCGCCCAATGCCTCCAGGTAAAACACCCCGTGCTCGCCTGGGCCACCGATCAAACTACCAGTCGCGCCGCCTGAGAATTCCACGGTGGCCGCCGCCAAAGAAGGCTCAGCCAAGTAGCCCGGTCGCTGTGACGGAAATGCCTCCGCACAGCCCGTTGCGCTGACCGCCACCGGTTCCTGCCCGGCAAACTGGCACAGCGCGTCCATGGCGTGGCTGCACGCAGACAGCACCTGCACGTCACCATAACTGATCACATGGCGCACCTCGCCAATCAGGCCGTCACGCACCAGGCCCGCCAGGTGCAGGGTCTGCGGATGCCAATGCCGCGAGTACGACACAGTAATGCCAATGCCGGCGGCCGCCGCCGCCGCAACCAGCGCATCGGCTTCTTCCAGGCTGCAGGTGGGTGGCTTTTCAAGAATGATGTGGCGCGGACGCGCCGCGATCACCTCGTTCATCAGGGCAAAGTGATCCGGACCACGCACGCACACGGTCACGATATCGCACGGGCGCTCGGCCCAGAGTTCGGCAAAGCTGTCGTGCTCAACATAGCCCTCCTGAACCTGGCCCCACTCGGCTCGATAGGCATCGCGCGCTGCGGGCATGGGGTCGGCCACCCCACCCAAGTGCACGCGCGGGCAATGCACCAAACCGGCGCTGTGGCAGTAGGCGTTGGCGTTGTCAGATGATCCGTAGGTCGCGGCAATGCGGCCCAGGCCCAGCAGGGCCACGCTGTAGCTATCGCTCATGGTGTTCTCCATGCCCGCCATGGTGCCGGCAACGCCTTGCCGCAGATATATGCTACTCGTTTCTATCCTCGTTATCCTCGTTACCGTTGGGCATGGCCCCCACCCGCCTCACTGCCACCCTCACAGCCTTGCGCCGTGAACTGGACGACCCCTCGTGGCAGCCACAGGCCACCGCCGCCATGGCCCGCCACTACCGCGTGGGTTACACCACCATGGCCCGCGCGCTGCGTCAGTTGGCCAATGAGGGCGTGCTGGAATGCCATCCAGGCGTGCCGCCGCGCCGCCCAGCATCGAACAAGGCCAGCAACCGCGCCGCGTTCATCGCCGAGTGCCTCGCTGCCGAGATCACGACTGGCCATTGGCGGCGCGGCACGCCACTGCCGAAAATATCATTACTGACGCAACGCTTCGGCTGCGCCAACGCCACGATGATTGCGGCGTGCCACATCTTGTGCCAGCGCGACATGCTTGAGCGGGTCGGTCGCAGCTACCGCGTGGGGCCGAGCCTGCCTGTGCCACATCGATCGGTAGCCCCCAGCGTGTTATTGGTTGGTGAAAGTGAACGTTTTTGGCACTACCAATTAACCACCACCATGGCCACGTTCTTCAGTCGCTGTACCGCCGAACTCGACGCAGCAGGCTTTCGACTGCACTTCGCGGCCCACACCGATCGCCCACGGATGCGCGAAATAGCCGCGACTCCCGGCTACCGCGGCGCCGTTATCCTAGCCGACGCCGAGCCACGCCAACTCAAGAGCATCCTCGAGGGCCTGGCGCGCGCAGAGCAACCAACCCTCCTATTTGATCACGCCGACCGACACCCACGCATCGCCGCCGGCCTGCCGCAGGTACGACGCCTACACGGCTGCGAACGCGCTCTAGCACGCGCCATCCTCAACGCAGCCCGCTTGCACGGAATCACCACCATCGGCATCCCCGAACCACCGATTGGCTGGTGCCAACGCCGCGCCACAACGCTAGCACGCTTTGCCAAGCGCTGCGGCATGCGAGTTGAACGGCGCCCCGTAGACCCCGTCCATTGGGAAGTCACCTACCCGGCTACCGCCTTCACCACCGACGACGATTTTCTCCACGCCTGCGGCGCCGAGGAGGCCCGCCCGTTAGCGCGTCGCGATGCGGTGCGCAGCGCCTGCCAAGCGGTGTTCGACCTGATGGACGCCGGCTGTGATCTGATCCTCGGCCTCAATGACCACCTGGCCCATCGCTGCCGCCTAGCCCTGCACTACGGCCGCGCTCCGGGCGACCCCAAGCCAGCCCTGCTCGGCATCGACAACCATATCCAAACCGCGATCTACGGCCTCTCCACCATCGACACCGGCTTCGACGCGCTGGGCTACCGCGCCGCCCATCTGCTTATCGGCGCACTGCCGCACACCGGTCGTGACACCGCCGAACCCAGCCTGCGCGATCGCGGCAGCCTCCAGCATGCCGATCAGGCCCTGTCCACAGCAGCGAAACGCCAGCGATAGCTCAGCAAGCGATGCCGCGGGGGTTCCCTGAAGAAAGCTGGTCCGCAATGCAGACCAGCCTGCTGCGCTTAAAGGCCATGCCTCCGAAAAGTGTTACCAACTGGTCACCATTGATAACACTTATTGTCTCAACATCTGGACACTTTACTGGTATTCTCTGTCACAAAACACCAATCAACCCGATGTGTTACTGACAACACTTTGCACTCTTGGCACCCGGAGGCCCTTATGTCCCGACTCGCTAGCCTGCTCCTCGCCGTCCTCAGCACCACCGCGATGGCGGCCGAACCCATTGTCTATGAAGGCTTTGCCTACCCCAGCGGTCGCTGCGAAGGCAATGCCGGCGGCCTCGGTTGGGGCGGCCCGTGGACCGATGGCCACAACGGCGTCCAAGACGCCAGCCTGGTCAGCGCGATCGGCGAAACGCCCGCCGCCACCGGCGGCCACTTCGTCAGCACCAATCCCGACTGGGCCGCCAAGCGCGCCCTCGGCACCCCCATCGGCACCGAGGCCGGCACCTGGTACTTCAGCCTGCTGGCCCGCAATGACACCGGCGTGCGTGAAGAGAATTACGGCCGGGTCGCCTTCTTTGGCGACCAGGGCGACGCGCTCTCGCTCGAGAAGGGCTACCACAGCAGCACCTGGGCCATCGGCGGCGCTAAGAATCTGGAAGGACGGGTATCCGCGATCACCACCGATGCCGTGTTCGTGGTGATCAAAGCCACCTGGAAGGCCGACGGCACCGGCAGCGTGGCTGCCTTCTTCGATCCTGAACTCGACACTGAGCCCCGCGTTGGCGACATCGGCGCCACCGACATCGCGATGAAGCCCATCAGCGGCGTCACCATCGTCGGTAAAAAAACCTTTAGCTTCGACGAGATCCGCATCGGCACCTCGTGGGCCGCGGTGTGCCCGTCGCCCTAAGCCGACTGCTTTCGTCATCCACTCGTCTGAGCCGCACCAACGCGCAGTATTGAGGACCCCATGCCCCTCCGCCTGACCATTGCCTGTCTCCTAAGCTCGTGCCTCGCCGCAGGCGCTGCCCTGAGTGCGGCTGAGATCCCACTCATCGCCAACTTTGCCATGGATGAGGGCCAAGCCTTCACCGATCAAGGCGGGATCGGCATGCAGGCCAATCCTGGCACAGGCATCCGCGCAGATGCCGAGGGCAAGGCTGGCGGCTGCTGGTATTTTGGCGGTGAAGACCGCGTCACCATCAAGCACGGCGCCATCACCGATTTCATCGGCTCGCCGTTCACGCTCGCGATGTGGATCAAGCCCGAGGCCTTTCCGCCGCAGAAATCGCACACAGCGCTGCTGTCTAAACGCGTCAGCTTCTGGCAGGGCTACACCTTCCAAGTCATGCTCGAAACCGATGGGGCGGTCAACCTGTCGGCGCAAAACGGCTGCGACACCGTCAACGTACAACTCGGCAAGGTTCCGCTACAAGCCTGGACCCACCTCTCCTTCAGCCACGGGCCCGACGGCGCACTGATCGGCTACGTTAACGGTGTTGAGATGGGCCGCGCCACCCTTGAGGGCACCCTGGCCCACAACGACATGCCCCTGCTGGTTGGCCACGCCGACGGCCATGACGATGACAACAGCCGCCGCACCCCCTACCGCGGCCGCATCGATGAACTCCAACTCTACGCCGCCGAACTGAGCACTAGTGACATCGCCAAAATTATCGACACCCAGCGCCTGCCCACGCGCACCGCGGTCAAGGCTGACTTGGCCCCAAGCCGGATGCCGGTCAATCTCAAGCTGGTGCGCTTTGACATGGCCAAGGGCGGCACCAATCGTGACGGCGGCCAGCCGCAACTCTCGCGCATGACTTGCCGCAGGATTGATGACGCCGACCCAGTTGATTGGCCGCTCATGTGGCTCGGCGAGCAAGAACTGTTCACCACCCACCCCGAGCAACGTGTCATGGCTTTCCGCCGCCTGCACCAAAATGGCGGCCCGGTGTTCCAACAAGACCACGATCCGATCATCCGTCCTGGCAATCACTGGTTCCGCCCACTGGCCTGGCTGTGGGGCCACACCTTTACCTACACCACCGACACCAGCAGCCGGGGCAGCACCAACACCCTCGAAATCTGGACCTTCCCGGTCGTGATCCGCGCCGCTGGCGAACGCGGCGTGAAAACGGTGACCCTGCGCTGCGACGGCCGCACGATCTACCAGCACAACTGGAACGAGGGCGTCAACAGCCTAACCCTGTGCCTGCCGCAAAACACGCCCGGGCCGGCCTATGAGTTGTCGGTCAATGGCTCGCAAGCGGTGTCCTTCAATGCCGGCCTCAAGCCGGTCACCCTCGGCGATCCGCGCGAAGAACCCTTGCCGATTGACCTGCAGATCGCTGGCAACCCTGCGGTGACCGTGAAAAACCTGCTCATTCCGGAGTTCTTCCCGTTCAGCCACGATCTGAAAGTGCAGACCGCCGAGATGCGCAAGCGCAGCGAACCGTGGCCGCAAGCCACCGCTGCCACCAGCACCGCCAGCGGCATGGCGCGCCACCTTGGCGTCACCGTGCCGCGCGCACCCGTGCAAACCTACGCACTGAGCCTTACCCACGGCATGAGCGGCGGATTCTGGCTCGCCTCGGCGCACGCGCCACGCGGCGGGCAAAACCAGGGCAAGCTGTTCCCGGCTGATGCCGATGGCTACGCGCAATTCCTCGCTCAGCAAAATATCGACGTGGTGGTCGAAGAATTCAAAGTCACCAAAGACCGCACCCCGGCCCAACTCGCTACCGCCTGTCAAAACCAGGGCGTGCGCGTTGGCTTCAACGTGATCAGCATCAACAACGCCAACCTGGCGTATTACTCGCGCGCCCTGCCAGACTTCTGGCTGCCCAAACTGCGCGATGCGCAAATCGTGGCCCAGCGCGCGCGGCATCTGCCGAATTTCGCCGGCCTCAGCATCGGCGCCGACAATGGCGGCTACGTACCCTATTGGGACTGGGCTCCCCCAATCCCTAACCGCCCCTGGGGCGAAGCCTTCCTGACCGTCAACGGTCGCGATCGCACGCCGGTACAGCCCATCGGCCCCGGCCTCACGCCCAATGACAACAAAGGCTACGAAGTAGCCGGCACGCAACGCGAGTTCGTTGAGTACATCCAACGCTACGACAGCACCTTCCTGCAATACGGTGAGCTCCAGAAGCGCGTTCACGAGGTCGACCCGTCTCTCAGCCTGACCACGGGCTCCTACGGCTCGGGCCCCGGCGTTGGCGGCCAGGGCGGGTGGCCCTTCGCTAGCATCAATGGCGAGCCGATCTTTGCCGGTCTTGATGTGCTGCAGACCTACGACTGGGACGAAACCGACGCCGAGAAGCCGCTGCACAACCTAGCCCTGATGGACCGCGCCCGTTCGTGGTATCCCAACAAGCCAGCGTGGATGTTGCTCGATAATTTCTTCCTCAAGCATTGCCGCGAAGCGCGCCAACGCATCGTTGCCATCGGCCTGACCCGCGGTCTCGACATGATCGGCCACAACTGGATGCCGCAGCCCACCGGCCCTCACGCCAGCCCGCAGGTATGCGCCGATGAAGCCGAAATGTGGGGCTGGGTCCACCGCATGAGCGGCGCCTATGCCGGCACCCGCCCGCGCGCCACCATCGGCATCGTGTTCACCAACGACCAAGCGATCTCGCGGCCCATCGTGCGCGCCCGTGACGGTGGCGACATGACCCGCGCCTCGCATGAAGGCAAAGTCATCGAAGCCCTGTTGCTGTGCCACCTCGCCGGCTGGCCCGCGCGCATTGTCACGCTGAGCGAACTCGATCGCGGCCTGCCAGACGACATGCAGGCCCTGTTCCTAACCGGCCTCAATCGCTTCGACGACACCTGGCTGTGGAGCGCCGGACACGAACAAGCCATCCAGGCCTTTGCCAAGCGCGGCGGCCGTTTGATCCTCGATGACGAATCAGTGCTGCCAGCCGGCCTCACCGGCACCGCGACTCAAATCGCGGTCCACGCAGCTCTGCCGCAAGGCCCGGCCGGCCCCGATGGCGACAAACTCGCACTCGCCGTCAATCGCAACCAGCGCAACACGAAACTGCTCAAGCAGGCCATGACCGGAGTCACCGAACCGATCGTGGTCTCTGAGACCAACACAGTCTGGGCGGTTCCGCATCGCAGCGGCGATGTCGACTACGTCACCGTCACCAACTGGGGCAGCAGCCCCGGCCGCAACGCGATGCATGCCTACACCCCGGCCACCGGCGCCCTGCGCTGGAATACAAAGCGGCCGATCTATGACCTGAGCCTGGGTCGCAAACTCAGCGCCCAGGAGGCCGCGCAGTGCGACCTGCGCAAGGATGCGATGCGCGTGTATGCGCTACCACCCGGCGAGCTGTCGGCGCCCAGCATTCAACTCCATCTCGGTGACGACAATTACCTCTACGGCATGCCGCACGTCACAGCGGCCGGCGCACCGGTTGCCGGCGTGGCTTTGGAAATTCGGATCACCAGCCCTGATGGCAGTAGAACCACCCTGTGGACCGCCAGCGGACGCAACACCCAACTGCCGATCGCCCGCGGCGACCACACCGGCACCTACACGATTGGCGTCACCGAACTGTGCAGCGGCCAGAAAACTACGGCGGCATACGCACTAAATGCGGACCAAACGGGCACCCGTGGCCCGCAGACGATTGACGCCGCGGCGATTCAACGCTTCTTGGCGCGCAGCGATACCCCCCTGGCGGTGGCCGTAACCAAAGCCCAGCGCAAAGACCCTGCGATGATGGCCTTGGCGCAACGCGTGGTCGATCTCGCTGCCAAGGCCGGCCGCACCGCAAGCCTGAAAACCGCCAACCCGCAAGAGCTCATTGTTGGCGTGCAAACCTACACCCCGGCCCAGAAGCATCCGACCTGGCAAACCATCCCCAGCGACTTGGTCCTGTTTGGCGACCTCAGCAGCAACGTGCTGCTCTACGACCAGGCGCTTGGCAGCATCTTTGCACCTGAGGTTTACGCCCTGGCCGAGGGCACCGGCTTGGCGCGGATCACCTACTCGCCCTTTGTCGGAAATTATCACTGCCTCAATCTGATCGGACACAGCCCGGCGGCCATCGCGCAGGCCGTCCAGGCGATCGAGGAGATCAAGTAAATGCCAGGCAGGGGCACGGGTACGCAAGCGGCGGTTCGCAGCTGGCTGCGCAGTGGCATCACGCGCGGCGAGATCGGCCCCAAGTTGCCGCCGGTGCGACGGCTGGCCCAACAGTTTGGCTGCTCGATCACGCCGGTGCACCGGGCGCTGAAGCAGTTGCAAGACGAAGGCTGGCTCGAACTGCACCACGGTTCAGGCGTTGCGGTACGTGCGCGCGCGCGCCCGGTGGTGACCGTCTTTATCGACGGCGCCACCCCCAGCGTGGCCAGCGAACCGGCACACCGCACCAGCAACCAAGCAGCGCGCGACTGGCTGCTGCACCACCTCGCCGCCAACAGCACGGTGCAGGTTCGTCTGCAAGGCGTTGGCACCACTGACACCGAGTTCGTTCGCGCCTGCCAGCAGGTGATGCTCGAACAGCCAACGGTGGTGGTGTTGGCGCTCCCGCACCAACGCATCAGCTCTGCCATGCATGCAGCCTTCGAGCAGTTGCGGGCCGCCGGGGTGGCCATCGTGTATTGGCCCGGCGTCAATGAACTGCCGCATGCCGATACTGTGGAATCAGATTTTCAAGCTGGCACCCACCTCCTCACCGCAGCCCTGCTCGGGCGCGGCTGCACGCGCCCGCTGCGCTTGGTCAGCCCCGGCAATCCGCTGTTTGAACAGCAGAAGCAGCGCGGTTTCGCCGCGGTGATGGGAGCCGAGGCCGACAGCCTGACCCTGGTCATCCCGAGCCACATCCGCGAACCCCTGGCCGAAGCCACATGGTTACGTCAGGTGCTCGGACCGAGCCTCGAGCGCACCGCCGCCGACGCCATCCTCGCCGTCAACGATGCGCAGGTGCCCTTCATTTATGATTGCCTGAAAGAACTCGGGATCACGCTGCCGGTTGCCGGCTACGACTGTATCTGGCATGAGATGCTGCGCCTAGAACCCGGGCGCGCCGCCTCAGGCCCCGAACCCATCAGCATCGACCGCAGACTGCCCGAATTGGGTCGCGCCCTGGCCGACCTGGCCGTGGCCCGCGCCAATGGCGATCTGCCGACCCAAGCGCAGCGCGTGGTGATTCAACCGAGCCTGTACCTGCCAAGCCACCTCAACGCCGAGAGGACCCCATGATGCTGCGCGCCCTGCTCCTGCTCGCCCCCCTATGCCTGATGGCACTTGAAGGCCCACAGCTAGCGATCCCGCACACCAGCGCCGCACCAGCGCTTGCGGCGGCGCGCAGTATCGGCGCGCCCTGGGATCAGGCCGTGCTGGTGCCAGCCTTGACGCAATCGCCCAATCCAGATCGCGTAATGGCAGAGTCGCTACCGGCCACCGAAGTGCGCTTGCTGTGGGATGCCGACGCCCTCTACATCCGCTTCGACTGCAGCGATAAGAACCTTTACCTGCCCTACAACAAGCACGACGACCCGCTCTACAAGGGCGACGTGGTGGAGGTGTTTCTCGACGCCCGCGGCGACAGTCAGCAGTGGTTTGAAATTCAAGTGGCCGCCAACAACGCCACCTTTGATCAGAACCTGCTCATCACCACCGCCGCCGAGAGCGACCACGAAGGCAAATTGCTGGAAACCATTCTGCAGCGAGATTTCTGGCTCAATCTCGGCTACACCATGAAAGGTCTGCGCAGCGCCGCGAGCGTTGACGACCAGGGCTGGACTGTCGAGATCGCGATCCCTGCCCAAGCCGCTTCGCGCCGCCTCGAAACCAAAAACTGGCAGCTAGGTCAAAAGCTCCGGCTCAACCTTCTGCGTTACGATTACAACACCCCCAGCGGTACCGAAACGGGCGACATGCTGCCCATGAATTGGGCCCCGGTTCGCGACGGCTGCCCCCACATCTCGCCACAGGCGATGGGGCAGGTGGTACTCGCGGAATAGGCCTGCTATTCGCCACTGGGATTGTAGAGCGCGGTAACCGCCTCAAAGCGCTTCATGCTCTCGACGTGCCCATCGCAAAACGCGTAATTGGCGCGCCCATTGTGCCGGGTGGGGTCCCCGCCGGTATAGTCTCCGTCGGTTCCAGGCGCGCCACCAGTGGCCGCCATGAAGTCATAGCCATGCGCGTAACTCTTGACCCGGAACGACGGCCCCTTGTCGCCGTCTCCGGTCAAAATGCGGCTGCTGGAATAACTAATATTGCCCTGATGCCAATAGCGCCCGCTGGTCCAGGTTTTATTCCAGAGACTGTTCGACCAATCGCTGGGCCAATTGAGGAAGGCATTGATACAATACCCCTTCTCCCACACCGTTGCCCGCGACGAGAAGCTCGGGCATTCTACCAAACGCGTCCAGTCATTGCGATGCCTGGGGTCGCGCTCCGCCAAGTAGGGCGTGAGATACCAGTGCCAGTGCAGGCGGCCATTGCTGCCGTCGTCGGGAAAGGTGGCTGCCGGCGGCAAGAAACCCTCGTAATCGTCGGCGTAGGCACCGATCGCCATCACCGTCTGCCGCAACTGACTCTGGCATTGCGCTGAACGCGCGGCTTCACGAGCCATACCCACCGCTGGGATCAGGAGTGAGGCGAGGATCGCAATGATCGACACCACCACCAGGAGTTCGATTAAGGTGAAGCCACGCGCGCTCATGTCTCACTCCACGGTGCAACTGGTGGTTTTGGGGTCATCGGCTGCCAGTAGATACACGAGGTGCGACGACAGCTTGTCGGCCGCCACCGGTTGCCCGAATCGATCGAGCGCCACCAAACCTGTGATATCGAAAGGCCATTGTGCTATTCCCTCTGGCAAAGACGTCCAGCCGGCAACTATAGCGCGCCCGTCGGGATCGTGCCAGCGATAGATATGCACACCCGCCGCATCGTCGCCGAGTTCTTGGTCGAATGTGGCATCGCCAGTCAGCCGATGAAAGGCGCCTACCATCGGCTGGGTGACGCTAGGCCGCCCATTATGCCCAATCAAATACGTGAAACCGCTATCATCGGGGTAGCGCTTCGGCATCGCCGCGTAGGCGTAATGCCGGGTAATACCCACCGCCTGTCGCGTCACCAAGCTCTTGACGTGGACCTCCGCGTTAACCGCGCCCGCAGCGCCGTCTTCAACACCGAAGCCACTTTCGGTATCCCAAATCGGCTTAACCTTCTTGTGCCGCGCCATGGCGGCCTGCACCGGCGCCACCAAGTCGCGCATCGCCCGTGCACCGATATGGGCCGATTTGTCGCGTACGTAGCCATGCACGCTCACCACATCGCAGCCATCAAGCATGCCGGCATCAATCGAGCGCACCAGCCAGTCCTGCGCTGCGGTGGTGATGGCACCGGCCACCACGGTAATGTTCGGGTCAATCGCCTTCACCGCCGCATAGGTTTCCTTACATAACTCGGCGTGGTCTTCAGGCGTGAGCTTGCGGTGCATGTCGGGCTCATTGTAGATCTCCACCGCATCGATGCGGCCCGGATACATGGTCAGCATGCGCGTGGTTGCAGCCACAAAGGGCCCAATGCCCGGCCATTGATCCGAGCCCGGGTGGTCACCGATACGACGTTTCTTCGGGGTCTCGCTGAGGACCAGCAAGATCGAGCCGGCATTATCGAGCAAGCGAGCCGAAGCCTGGTTTTCGCGCCAGGTGCCGTCGTCTTGCTCGTGCCAACCCCAGCCCTGGAACCAGCGATAATACCCGTAGCCGATACGCTCAGCCTGCTCAACACGCATCGGATCGATCAGTCCGGTATTGTGCCAGACGAAATCGCGCACGTGGGTGCCAAGAAAGCCGTTATCCACGCTGTGGGCCTTGGGGTCTGGCAGCACCACAAACTCAACCGGGCGTTCGCGCACACTCTCACCGGTCACGGTCAGCTGATACCAGCCAACCGGCTGCGGCGGCAGCACCACCACATCATCCGCCACCACCTGCTGCAAGCGCACAGCGCCACTGAGATCACGCACTTCAAGCTGCAAGGGTAGCGCCTGGGCCTGTTCGTTGCGGCGCACGGTCACCGGCACGGCGTCTCCAAGCAGATACGCGCGGTCGATATGCTTGCCACCAAACTCGGCCACCGCAGCAGGTGCCGATGCCGGCGGTGCGCCCTCGGAAATCGCGAAGCTCTCAATGCGATGCGCGCCTGGACCACGCGCCAGTAGAACCGGATACACTTGGTTATGACTGCGCAACTGCCCGTACTCAGGCGCCTCAAAGGTGAACTGCTGCTCCCACTCACCGTCGAGCTTGTCGATCCGCCAACTCTTCAAGCGCTCCGGGTCCCACCCGGTGTTCGGCACCACCAACTTCAGCTCCCATGAGCCCTCGGTGATTCGACCACGCAGGCGCACATAGTAAGTTTTCCCCACTACCAATGAGATATTGCGATCGGGCGACAGCGGACGGACATCCGGCTTGTTATCGTCTAAGCGCGGCATGGTCAAAACGCCATCGGTCACCGTACCCAGCTTCTCGTCAATACCGAAGTGCCAGGGCGAGAGTGACCAGCCACGACGCCAGCCGACCAAGCCCAATGAAAAATCATGATTATAGATCAATTCACCAGCATCCGGCGCTGGCGCATCGGCCTGCTCAAGAATGAACGCATCTTGCTGCAACAAACGAAGTGAACGCAGGTCTACCGTGCCAGATCCGCTCAGGTCGAGCTCGAAACGGCTGCGGTCGATCGGAGTTTTGCTGCGCCATTGCAGCCGATGCGTCCGCCACTCCTGTTCGATTGGCCACATGCTTGAGGCGACCACGCCCTTGCCAGGCTGCCGCACCACTGCGCTGAGTTTCTCAACCTGGTCACGACAGCGCAGTTCCACTTCAATCACATGGACCCGCCCGGCCGGCAATTTGGGCATGTTGGTCACCGCCCAGCCGGAGCCGCGACACTCGATCGACAGGTAGCGGTCGTCTTGCGTGCCAGCAAACTCAATCGACAGCGGCGACATGGTTTTGACCAAGTCGCGCCACTCGTGTTCGGTGGCCGTGCGGTAATCAGCATTGACTACCGCCTCCCCCGCCCAGGTGGCGCTTACCAGCAAACAGCACAATAGGATTCGTAACATAATAATCTCCTGTGGTCAGAGAATCAGCTGAAGCGCAGGACACTGCCGCGCTGAATGACGGCGCTTTGACAGGTCACGCGATACGGGCCACGCCGGGCCGCGCCGTGCGGCCGGTCGTGCAGGCAGTTGACCGCCGCGCGGCCAATACCCTCGTTATCTTGCTCAATGGTCGACAAGGCCGGCACTAGATGCGGCGCTAGGCCAACCGCGCTCACGGCCATCAGTGACAGATCGTGCGGAATTCGCACACCAAGTTGCAGCGCAGCGCCGTGCACCTGACCGGCCAAGCCGTCGTGATAGCACAGCAATGCACTGGGCGGATCGTCCGTCGCCATCCACGTCGCCAAACGCTCTGCGATGGTGACGAATGTCTCAGAAGGCAGCATTTCGGTCTGCTGAAATTGGCAGTCGTTGTCGCGCAGAGTCAGACCTTGGGCAGCACAAGCCGCCCGAAACGCCTGCGGCCGCACGTCATGCTGATAGCCACGCCGCACCCGAGCCGGCGGTACATACCCAAGATAGCCAATGCGGCGATGCCCCATCTCCACCAGGTGCGCCACCGCGGCAGCAATGCCCTGGGCCTCGTCGGCGTTGACCACATCATAGCGCGGATCATCGCCCTCGTGATGAATCAAGCACAAGGGCACCCAGGCCGGAATCTCACTCAGACGGTCGGCATCAGGGCGCATCGCCAAAATCGCACCGACCAAATGGTCGCGCCCAAGAAAATGGCGGACCTGCGGATTCCAATGCTCCACCAGCAGATCCCAGCCCAACTCGCGGGCCCGCTGCTGCGCTCCGCGCAGGGCATCGTGCTGGTAGATCCAATTCGGCTCGCTGTCGTCTGGCATGATCATTGCCACCGCCGGCCGCACCTTGGCTGCCGGC
>JAQIBG010000458.1 GCA_027859175.1 Planctomycetota bacterium
GCACTCATTGCCCGCTCGATCAGGGAACTCCCATTACCGAAGCCACAGCCACAGCCGCTGCCTCATGGGGCAGTCCGCATTCAGGTAGCCCAACGCCCAATCAGGCGATGTCAGGCTTCGTGGTGGCCGAATAGGCCACCAGGAGGAGAGTTTTGGCTTCACCTCTTAGGGAATTTTGGACACCGATGGGCAATCGCTTCCGGGAGCGGACCACCGCAACAATGGCAATCGCTTCCGGGAGCGGACCACCGCAACTATTTTCGACGCCTTCGCCTGATGGCGTCAGGGGCTATCATGAGCCGTGCCATAATCTGTCTGCCGTAGCTTGCTGATCTCGTCTCGACAGTGGTGACCTGGAATGTTGCGCACTGCGGCAGCGCGAGTGCGTTACGCCTGGTTTCCGGTTCAGGCCGGCAGGCCAACGTAGAAAGGCCAATTGTTGAATAGAGCTGGCGCTAAAGCCAGGGCCGCGAGATCTCAGGGCGATCAGCGTGTAGCTAATAGTCTTTGAATGTTTCAAGCGCGTGCTCAATTGTGCCGAGTTCAAGGGCCCATCCATGCGTCTTTAGGCGTTGTTGTGCCGTAGCGGCATCTCGTTTAGGGTCAGCCAGAATTGCAGCCTCAAATGTGCGAAAGATTCAGGACGTTA
The DNA here is from genome assembly GCA_027859175.1 of Planctomycetota bacterium. GTDB lineage: Bacteria > Planctomycetota > UBA11346 > UBA11346 > UBA11346 > GH22. Next base: position 650 of record JAQIBG010000458.1, read on the forward strand.
TCGATCTGTTCTTTTGCCTCGACGGAAGGCCTACGTTCCTTGATCGCTGTGGGGCTGGTCTAGGCTTCGCTCCAGAAACGGAGGCTGCCATGCGCGCCTTGCTGCTTGCCCTGCTCATCTCGTTGACCTGCGTCGCGTGCGGTATCCAGACCGGGCCTCAGGCTTCTGGCTCTGTGGCTGCTGCCGGGGTTGAGTTGGTTGGCACCTGGGCCTTCGTGATGGCGAAAGATGATGCCGAGATGGCGGGCGAGGTCCTGCCCGACGGCACCCCACTTGGTTTCGAGACGACCTTCGTTGCCGATGGAACTGGCTCGGTCAACTATGGTGAGGGGGAGCCGATCGCCTTCACTTGGTCACGAGTTGATGATGGTACGCTGACCCAGGTCTTCACCTTGGAGACCGGCGGCACCAACGAGGCCAGCTACCGCATTGAGGATCTCGGCGACGGCCGGATCAAGATGGTGAACGCGCAGTTTCCTGACCAGGACCGCCAGGTTTTCCTCCGCCGTTAGTTCGGCCTCGAGGGTGGGGCTGCGTCGGATGTGAGCTCGTGGTGATAGCGCCGGCGTCTGCCTGTTGCGGCGTAGAAGTCAGGATACTCACAAATTTACTTCGAGTTCACGGCCCAGGTCCGGGTGTCGCTAGGGGTTCTGTGCACCGGCCGAGTTGGGCTTGGGGCTACGACAGGCAAGCCAGCGCGTTAGGCTCGCGGCATGAGCAGGGCAGACCTTGGTTCGGATGGGTCGCGGGTGCGGCTGGTCAGTTATAATATCTTGGCGGCGCGCGGGTGGTGTGCTGGGGAGCAGCCACAGAGTAATCCGGGGCCGGAGCGGCCGTGGATTATGGGCGAGTTGACTGCGGCTCTTGGTGGCTTGGATGCGGATGTGATTGCTTTGCAGGAGTGTCCGGCACGTGAGTTGGTGGTGGCGGCTGCGGATGAGTTGGGGATGCATTTGGCGTGGTTCCCGGCGTGCTGGCCGGGAGACGCGGTGTGGGTTGGTGGCTTTCCTGGGGCGATCTTGAGTCGCTGGCCCTTAGAGGAGGCGCGCGATGAGGTGACGGCACATGCCGATTTAGATCCCACTCTCTTCAATCGGCATTGGGGCAGCGCGCGGGTCATGACGCCTGGTGGGCCCTTGCTGGTTCATGCTTACCATTGCTGTTCCGATTTCGGTGGTGAGTTCAAGGAGTCGGTGCGCTGTGCCGAGATAGAGGCGGTTCTTGCCGCTGTCGGCGAGGATCACGCGCAGGCGACGGTGTTGCTTGGTGATCACAATGCGGACCCCGGGTCGGCGCCACTTGCGCTGTTGGCGGCAGCTGGCTTTGTTGATGCCCATGCCGCGGCGGGCACGGGCGATGGATTCAGCTGTCAAGCGATCGAGCCCAGTTGCCGGATTGACCAGTGCTGGTTGCGTGGGTGCCGCGCGCTGCGTTGTGCGGTGCAGGGCCAGACGCCCTTTGGCCGGCGGGTTGACGAAACCGCACCGGCTCTGAGCGACCACCTGCCGCTGATGGTTGAACTGGTGATCCCGGGGGGCGGGTCCCGGCCATAGGCTCAACGCTTACAGTGCGCTTGGGCATCTGGTGAACTGGTCGGCTCGGCTAGCGTTCGCACAGGGAGAGTTTGATTATGACCAATGATCACATTATCGCTGGCGTTTTTCGTGTTCACTTGGCATCGCCCACGAAAGATGCAATTTCCTGCCGTCGGGCGAATCGCATTGGCGCCATGCGTCTGCGTCAGTTTTTGCGCTGGTTGCGGGAGCGAGCAGTGGTGATCCAGGCGCTGCCTTTTGGCCTTATGCCGAGGCTGAGTATATATTGTCTTGAAACAAACAGACCCCGGTTGCAGGCAACCGGGGTCTGTTGATTCAGGCGTGGCCGAATCGTTTCAGGCCTCAACGGCCATCAGCTCCACCTCGAACACCAGGGCTTGGTTGGGGCCGATGATCGGAGGGGCGTTCATGCCGTAGGCGAGGTCCGACGGGATGTGCAGGCGGTACTTGGCGCCGGGGCTCATCAGCTGCAGGCCTTCGGTCCAGCCGGGGATGACCTGGCCGAGGCTGAAGGTGGCGGGTTCGCCGCGCTGGTGGCTGCTGTCGAACACGGTGCCGTCGATCAGGCGGCCTTCGTAATGCACGGTGACGGTGGCTTCGGCGCCGGGCTTGTCGCCTTCGCCGGCCTCGAGGACTTCATACGCGAGGCCCGAGTCGGTGACGGTGATGCCGTCCTGCTTGACGGTCTCGGCCATGTAGGTGGCGCTGGTCTCGGCGTTGTCGCTGCCGGCGGCTTCGACCTGGGCGTTGACCTTGCTCTCGAGTTCGGCCATGACCTCTTGGATTGAGTTGGGATCCTCCTTGGGCTCGGAGCGGGTCAGGAAGTCGTGCACGCCTTCGGCCATCAGCTTGGGGTCGAGGTCAAACTGTTGGATCAGGTTGACCATGTGGCGGCTGGCGGTGTGCATACCCAGCAGGTAGCTGGCTTTTTCTTCGAGGGTCGACATGAGTGCCTTTCGGGCCAAGCAGGGTGTTGAAGATGGCCCTGCGGGGGGTGATGGGGCAGCGGGCCCCAGGGTCTAACGAAGCGCCTCATGAAAAACCCCGGAGAAACGATGTCCGTTACAAGCCGGGTTTGGCCTGAGGCCAACAGGTGCTGCCTGCTGGTTCGAGTGGGGAAGGGTGGGGAACGGGGCCAGGGTACAAGGC
>JAQIBG010000471.1 GCA_027859175.1 Planctomycetota bacterium
GGTTTAGATAGGTCCTGGGTTGTGGGTCCTGGGACGCCTGCTAGCAGGCTTGGGCGCGGGGTTGCCACCCCGATACCCCGCCAGGGGCACAACGACGGCCGAATATGAGCAGGACCCACAGCGCCATACCGGACGCAAACCTAGGACCCACAGCGCCCAACCGGGCGCGAACCCATCCTACTCGCGCGTCTCAGCGCCGAACAGGCGGTAGACCACGATCTTGCCGTCTTCGTCGAAGGTAATGACAGCGCGGACTTGGTCGCTGGGATCGACGTAAGGCGTGATGTGCACGATGTCTTCCTCGCGCTCATTCTGAACATCCCAATGCCAGTCGATGGCGCCAGTGTCGCGATTCATCGCCAAGATCACGCTGGAGTCTTCGCGCGTGGTGTACAGACGGCCGGGGCTCGAGGCCACGATCTCGTCGATACCAGGCTGGAACCACTTCTCGCCCAAGCGGCTGACTTCAATCCGCTTCTCATAGTCGGTCTGCACGTCTTCGAGCACGATGTTGTCATCGCTGGTGTGAATGCCGCGCAGGCCACGCCGCGAGGGGCGGCCGTCAGTGAACACATACAGGCTGGTTGATTCGCTATTGAAAGCGGCCGGCTGGCGACGCACCGAGGCGCCGAGGTAGAGCGTGCCCAATTCCTGACCGCTGAGGCGGTTAAGCACGTGCAGGATATCGTCGTCACTACCAAAATAGAGGCTGCGACCACGCACCAGGCTGGAGCCGAGAATCGGCGCGCCGGCTTCGTAGCGCCACAGCAACTCGCGGTCGAGACCGAAGCAACTCAGTTGGCCCTTGTGGTCGCCGATGTAGGCGAGGTCGTCCATACCGTTGCCGGGCGCGGTGGGCGGCGCTTGCAGGTTCCACTGCCACGCCACGTAGGGGCGGCTCTTCTCTTTGTGGAAGGCAACCACTTGGACGCGGCCTTCCCAGTCGCCGATGTACACACGCAGATTGCCGATCGAACCGAGCGCAAAAGGGCCACTCGCCGGCTGGAAGCCGTACGGGCCAGCCGCACCGAGTTGATAACGCCAGATCAGTTGGCCATAGGCACAGTCAAAGGAGAACAGTTCGTCGCCAGAGATCACGTACAGACGGTCGTCGTGCACGATTTCGCCGGTATTAACGTCTTTTTGGCTCACGCGGTGGACGTAGGGCTGCAAGCTGATCGGCTTGGGCAGCGGGCGGGTGGTCCACTGGGTCAAACCGGAGTACACGTCGATGCCGTGAATCTCACCGGTGGTCAGCTGCACATAGAGCAGGCCGGGCGTGGCCGGGCTCATCCAGCTGGTATGCGCAGGAGCTGGCAAAGGCAGATCCCAGGCAAACTCGAAGGGATTCTCAGCGAGTGTGCGCGCCGGCCCGTCAACCGCCTCCACCACAATGGACTCGTAGTCCTGCTGGGTGGTGACCTGATCCATCGGGTCGCCAACGTTGATCTCAACCGAACGATCGCCGCCGCAACCGCCAAGACCGAATGCCAGCAATGCCGCTCCGGCAGCCATGATCCGGGTCCAGCTCGTATGCTTCTTCACCGCGCATCCTCCGAGGGCAGAGCGTCGCCAAGGCGCGCCCCGCGTGCAACTTCGTAGGCCTTGAACTGTTCCACCCAGGCCAGGGCCTGGCCCGGCTCGATTGCCAAGCGGAACAGATAAGGACGGCCAGCCTGACGCCGACGGATATCTTCCGCCATGTCGTCCCACTGACCTTGATAGAGATCCATGCAGGCCGCAACCACGCTGCGCTCAGCGTCGCCGAATTCGGCGACGACCTGGGCAGGAGTCAAAGCGGGATCAAGCGCCTGCATGGTGGGCACTACTGCTCCTCCAAGCTTGCCTTGAAGTCAGGCCGCTTGTCGCGCAGGGTCTCGAGTTGAGCCGCCAGTTCGGTGGCGCGCGCATCGAGCTGATCGATACGGGCCTGCAGGCGCTTGGCGATGTCTTCACCGTCGATGGCATCTTCGGCAATCATTTGCTCGTAGTAGCCACGGGTCACATCCTTCTCGGCTTCGATCTCGGCGATCTTGCCCTCAAAGCGCTGCTCCATGCCAACGATCATCCGATCGTAGTATTCCCAGAATGATTTTGCCACCGCCTCGTCATGAAGCACCGGGCCCTGAGCGCCGTTGGTCTCCTTCTCGAGAGCGATGTTGTTGAGGAAGTACTCGGCGTAGGCCAGCGTCGCGCGATGCGACAGACGCTGGAAGGCCGGATACCAGGTCCAACCACGCTCACCGAGCTCAAGGCTGACCTGATCGAGGAAGTATTCGTCGCCCGGGCGCTTAACGGTAACCGAATAGGTCCGGCGCAGGATGCGGCTGTTAAAGTAGTCGCCCACCTCATCAACGGCGTGATCAGGCACTTTGAAACGCAACTTGTTACTCAGGCCCTGGACGTGAATCGTGAACACGTCACCACCGGTGGGCAGGCGATCAAAGATCAGAACGCCGAACACTTCGCCTTGAGCGGTGCCCTCTTCGTCACGCTTGGTGGCATCGTAGGGTGGGAGCTTGAGATCGCGGATCTCGTGCACCGACAACAGACGGCGACCTTCGACTTCTTCAATCGCTTCGCGCACGCGCTGGTAGCTGGTGCTGTAGCGAGTCTCGCCCCGGTCTTCAAAGTTGAAGGCCTCTTGCGGACCTTCGCCAGGCTTCTCATCGAACAAACGGAAGCGCGAACCATTCTCGTCGCTGATCAGCGCGGTGAGGTTAACGCCACGCGAGCGCACGCGCAGATCGGTGCGCTCAACGATGGTTGCGAGTTCCCTGTCTTCGATGTTGGCCGCATCGGTAATGAGCTCGGGGCCGCGTTCGGTTAAGAAGGTGACGCCTTCGTATTCCTTGGTGATGCCATCCATCACCTCGTTGAAGCCGGTGGCGTGCTCAATCAGGAACTTGGCGTTGTCACTGACCCGATTCCGCAAGCGGAAGGTCAGGTAATGGTAGACGGCCTCAACGTCAGACCCGTTCTTGAGCAGAACACGGTCCATCTCCATGGGGCTGAAATCGAGCTCGAACAACTCGGTGTCGCGGCTCTCAACCATGGCCTTGAGCTCGGCTTGCATCTGGTCGTAAACTTCCAGATCCTTGCCTTCCTCGGCCCCAGCGGGCGCGGCTAGCACAGCCGCCGCTAGCATGGCTATGCCACTGCAGCGCCGTGCAAAGCTATTCAGAAGGCTGACGGAGATTCCCATCGTGCGTCCTTTCCCATTAGCAGCCAGTCACTTGCGCAACCGGCGGACGACTCGCAGCGAGCCACCCTAGATGAGCACCGTGGGGCGCAATACGACGCCCCGGCAGTCACCAGGACGGTGCATCAGACGCAAACGATGCTGCCACGCCACGTTAGCGCCCCATCCAGCGCCTATGATGGGTGATACGCTCGGGCGCTCGGGCGCTCGGGCAAACTACCAGGGCCATCCCACTAACCCGCCCGCGCGGGTGCGGGCACTCCTGCTCTGGTCAAACCGATTTTGTCGCTACGGTCTGCTCCCCCATGCGCGCCCCCCGTCGTTCGCTGCTGTCTGTGATTGCCCGCTTTGCGGTCAAACGGCCGTGGCTGGCCCTCAGCCTCAGCCTCGGCTTATGCACCTTGGCCGCCCTCGGCGTATTCCGCGTGCAACTGGTCACCGACGTGAGTTCGCTGCTGCCAAGCGGCACCCCCGTGCTCGAACGCTTTAAGGTGCTTGAACACACCTTCGGCGGCACCGATACGCTGTTTATCGCAGTAGAGAGCGAAAACGACAGCGACGAACAGAGCGCGCGCCGGGCCGAACTGGTCAAGCATATCGCCGACGAAGTGCTGTCGTGGCGCTGGGATCCGGCCGGGCCAGATCCAGTTGAACACCTGATCGAACGCATCGACGGCACCCCGAGCGAGGCCCTCGAAGCGGCCAAACGTGACGTGCTGGTTGCCAACACTTGGCTCCTGCTCAAAGACGAAGAACTCGCGCAAATCACGCGCAGCCTGCAACCCAACCGCCTAGTCAAGCGCATGGTGCGCCCGTCTGGCTCGGTGCCGCCCAGCATGCACGACCGCGACCCGCTCGGCCTCTGGACCCACCACTACATTCCTTGGTGGCAAGAGCACCTGAATGGCGACAGCCCCGTGCTGCACCGCAACGGCTACCTGATCAGCCGCGACGGCACCATGCACATCCTGCTGCTAACCCCGATGCGCCAGAGCCAAGACTCGGCCTTCTGCGCCGAACTGGTGCCCCGGCTCAGGCAGCTGCGCGAGGATCTGGTGGCCGATCCACAATGGGCCGGCCTCGACGTGATCAACGTTGGCGGGCCTTTCGTATCGCACCGCGACTACGAAACCGCCAAGGGCTCGGCCTGGATCACCCTGGTAACCAGCCTGGTGGGCGTGCTCCTGCTGTTCGCTATCGCATACCGCAGCCTGCGCCTCGCGGTGCTGATCACGGTGTGCCTGCTGCCGGCGATCGGCGCTGCCCTCGGTGCCGCGGCCCTCTTGCTGGGCGGCCAACTCAGCATGATCGTGTCGGGCTTTGCCGCGATTCTCATCGGCCTCGGCGTCGACTTCTTCATTCACATCTACAACAGCTACGGTTGGTCGCTCAAAAACCACAACGCCGACAGCGATGAACACGCCACCACCGCGCAGCGCCGTGAGATTCGCGGCAAAGCGGCCCTGGACGCGGTTGACCGTGTCGGCGGCGGCATTGCCGCTGCGGCCTGCACCTCCATCGCCACCTTCCTGGTACTGATGCTCAGCCACTACCGCGGCCTGTGGGAACTCGGCGCGGTGTGCGGCATCGGCCTACTGATCATCCTGTTCCAGGTCATGCTTGCCGCACCGGCCTTCCTGACCCTGGCCGGCAGCATGCGGGCCCGCCCCAGCCACGCCCTCGACGGCTTCGCCAACAGCCTGCTGGCGCATCCCAAAATCTGGTTCGGCGGCCTAGTGATCCTGCTGCTGGCCTCAGGTATCTACGTCGCCACCCGCGCCGAGATTATCACCTTCGAGCGCGATCCGCGTAAATTGCGGCCGGCCAACGACGAGGTCTACCAAGAGCAGTTGGCCATGGCCGACCGCCTCAAGCTCGACACCAGCGGTCACCAGATGTTGTTTGCCGGGCCCAACGCGGCGGCCGTGATCACCACCGCCCACGATCTGCTGCCACGCCTATACCCTCTGACTGAGGACAAGACCGGCACCGTCACCGGCACCGAAACCTTGGTGATCGACGCCGCCGGTGACATGTTGGTTCCGCTGCAAGGCGTCGCCATCGACGACCTGCGCCATCGACGCGTTGCCATGGTGGGCGAGCGCCAACTTGAAATCGCAGGCTACGCCGAAAACGGCATTTACTTACGCCCCGAAGCCGGCCTCAGCGGCACCGAGATCGCTCCCGGCACCAGCATTGTGTTCCCGGCCGTGGTCGCGCGTCTGCCGGCCATGGTGTCGTGGTTCCCGACTCCCAACCGGCAGCGCCAGGTTCTGGCCACCGTCGCCGCCCTCGATTGGGACGGCATCGATGCAGCCATCGCCGGGCTCGACCCCGATCTGCGCGCTCGGCGCGCCCCCTTCCTGAAAGACCTAGCCGCGATGCGCCAACGCGCTGTCGCTGGCACCATGCTGATGCCCGATGAACTGGCCGTTGGCGCCCTGGCACCCCTGGTTGGGCAAGTGTACCGGCGGGTCGATGACGTCAGCTATCTGCGCATGGAACTGCCGCTCACCGATCGCGACCCACTCGGCCTGGAGCGCATCCAGCCCCTACTCGGCCTCGACGCCACCAGCAGTGGCACCGATGGCGCCGTCAGCTACGGCACCGCCGGCGCACCCTCGATTGCGGCGGCGATCCAGCAACTGCTGGAAACCGATTTCTCGCGCCTCGCCGCGATGGCCCTTGGCGTCACCGTAATCTTGGTATTCCTCGGCCTGCGCAGTATCCGCGGCTCATTCCAGGCCCTGGCCGCGATGAGCGCCGGCCTGGTGGTGGGTCTCGCTGGCATGCACCTGTTCGGCATCACGTGGAACCTGATGAACATCTCGGTGCTGCCACTGGTGGTTGGCATCGGCATCGACAACGGCATCCACTACGTGCACGCCCTACGCCACTGCCACACCGGCGGCGTTCGCGCAGTGCGGCAAGCGATCAACGAAACCGGACAGCCGATTCTGATGACTGCGCTGACCAGCATGGTCGGCTTCGGCAGCCTGGGCCTGAACGCCTTCCGTGGCATTCAAAGCGTGGGCACCACCGCCACCCTCGGCATCGCTGCCTGCCTCATCGTGTCCCTCATCGGGCTGCCATTGCTGGCTCTGTGGCTGGTCAAACGCCACGAGACCAAAGTCACGCTCAAAGCGGTTGAATAGCGGCAACAGGCCATTCTGCGGCTGTGAGTCCCACTGACACAGAGGGCCTCGCAATGCTTCGCCCTCATTTGGGACTGCGCCCGCAGACGGCATGGTAGCTGGGCTATGCCTCGACCTCGCCGCCCGTCCCGCAATGCCCGCGCCGCGTCCCAACGGATGCGCAGCGAACAGGCCCAATCGGAACGCCCTGCCGCCAGCCGTCGGGCCTCGGCCTCAGCCGCGCGCCGACAAGGCACAGCCCGCAAAGAGGCCGCACCGGCCACCGAAACCGAAGAGGGCCAGGCAATCACCGCGCCGCATACCGCGCCGCACGATGTGGTTGGCACCGACCCCGCCCTCGAGGCGGCCCCAAGCGAACAACAGGCGCCGTCACCGGCCCCCAGCCCTGGCGGCAAGCGCAGCAGCAAATCCAGCCGCCGCGCACCCGTAGCCAGCAACCGGCGCAGCACGCGCAATGCCACCGCCGCAGACGAGGCCCCACGCCGCAGCTCGCGTCGCGCCAACACGGCCGACCCCGGCAAAAAACGCCGCGACATGATCATCATGGGCAGCATTGTCGGCCTGCTGCTGCTCGCCGGCGGCTTGGCCCTGGCTTGGCCCGGCATCCGCCGCGGCATGCTGCTGAACGCGATCGATGCCGCCGGCGAGCCTGCCGCAGCGGTGGCCGCCGCCGATGACTACTTGGCCTATGTCGACTTCAATCCGGGCCACGTACGCAGTGCCATTGGCGCCCAGCGCGGACCAATCGAAGCGCAAATCCACCTGGCTCAGGCCATCGCCTCGCCCGACGACCTGATCGCCATCGGCACCCGCGCCGGTCTCAACGACGATCAACGCGCCGCCGCCATCGAAGCCGCTGCGGTGTTGATTGACGACGACATAACCAGCCGCGCCTACCTCGACGATGATAAACTCGAGGAATGGGCGCTGCAACGCGATCGCAGTGACAAGCACAAAGACCTCGCCGCCGCCGCCACCCATCTGATCGCCGCGCGCGGCACCGACAACGCGGCTGAAGTTTTTGCTGGCGTGATTCAAGACCCAGCCGCGCATCCTGACATTCTCACCGCCGCCATCGCCCACCTGCCGGCGGTACTCAGCGCCAGCAATGTTGGCTATGGCCTAGCCCTGATCACCGGCCCCAACAACGATCGCGTGATCGCTTCTAACGCGCTGCTTGAGGCGATCACCGTCAACGTACGCCCAGCCCACATCGATCGCATCTTCGCCCTGCTCGATCACGCAGACGTCCACGTCCAAGCGATTGGCGCGCGTTTCCTACACGGCAATGGCATGACCATGGTGTCGCCAGCCGAACAAGAATCGATCGGCGAGCGCATCATGCCTTACCTGCAAGCCGAGGTGCGGGCCAGCAAGCCCGAACTGTTTGCCGAAGCGCTCAAGGCAACGGCCACCCTGCGCCTAACCGGAGCCCGCGAACAACTGGTTAAACTGATGAGTGAGGTGCCGGCCGACAGCGACGACGCCGCCACCATCGCCGCCTGCCTCGGGCGCGGGTTCCCGCGCAAGGGCGCCCAGTACGAGGCCCTCAATGAAGACCTCCTAGCCAAGCTGACCGCAGCCCTCGCGGTGCCGGCCAGCCGCGCCACCGCCGCCGCCGCCCTGGCCCAGTGGCCGATTCGCAGCATGGACGGCCTGCACCCGGCGCTTGAAGCCGCCGTAGCCCAAAATGACGCCGGCATGGATGCCGCCATCCACATCGTGGCCGAGCTATTCGAACGCGACGACGTGATCGTCAAGCTCGGCCGCGACGCCGACGCCTGGCAACGCTTCCTGCCCGCCGACCGCCTGCGCATGGAACAATTCGCCGCGATGCAGACCTTTGCCAACGAATCGCGCGGCATGCGCACCACCGCGGGTGGCCCAGCAGTGAAAGCCGCCAAAAAGCAATGCACCGAATACCAAGCCGTACTCTCGCAGTGGCTCAGCCCTGGTAGCAAGCAGGTCATGCCCTTGGGCTTGAGCACCACCATGGTCAAAAAACTGCAAGGCGAGATGGGCATCGCGATGCAGCAGATCGTCAAGGCCACGCCAGCGCTGTAGCGGGCCGCTAAGTCAGGCTGCCTGCACGCCGCGCATCGGCCCGCCAACAACACGCTTGGCCCTTGCGTAACAAGAGCGGGCCGGGAAACCGGCACCACTCTAACCACGCGAGGCCCTCCATGCTGTTTTCCCCCGGTGACACCATCCTGTTTCAAGGCGACTCGATCACCGATTGCGGCCGCAGTCGCAACAATGATCTCGACCTCGGCGCCGGCTATGCAGCTGGCTGCGCAGCGCGCGTCACCGCCGCCTTCCCCGACGCCAGCCTGCGGTTTCGCAACCGTGGCATCAGCGGCGATCGCGTGACCGACCTGCCAAACCGGTGGCAAACCGACTGTCTCGCCCTCAAGCCCACCTGGTGCTCGATCTTAATCGGCATCAACGACTGCTGGCGCCGCTACGACCGAAACAACCCAACCGACGTCGCCACCTATGCCAACAGCTACAAGACGATCCTCGAGCAGTGCCGCACGGCCGGAATCAAGCTGATCCTCTGTGAGCCCTTCCTGCTCCCAGTGCCCGAAGACCGCCGCGCCTGGCGTGAAGACCTAGACCCCAAGATCCACGCTGTCCGGCAGCTGGCCGTCGACTTCGACGCCATCTACGTGCCCTTCGACGGCGTTTTTGCCGCCGCCGCCACCCGCCGTCCAGCCGCCGACTGGGCCAACGACGGCGTTCACCCCAGCCCCGCTGGGCATGCGCTGATGGCTGATGCTTGGCTGCGTGCCGTCGGCTGTTTGTAGGACGCCTTCGACGGTCCGGGTCCTGGGTCCTGGTACGCGCCTGACGGCGCTTGGGTTCTTGGAACAGCCGCAGGCTATGATACTCGGCTGTGGGCGGGTACCGGGGCGGTCAGCCCCGCGTCTAAGCCTGCTTGCAGGCGTTCCAGGACCCAGGACCAGCCGCTCGCCAAACACTAAGCTCAATCCCCATAAAGACTTGCCCACAAGCGCAAGCAGTCCTTGCGCGGCATGGTCTGGCCCATAGCATGCCGCGCCCCAGTCAGTTCGGGGCTAAGGAAGGTCAGCATGGCACATAAGACCGGTCAAGGCAGCACCAGCAATGGTCGCGATTCAGTCTCCAAGCGCCGCGGCGTGAAGAAGTTCGGCGGCGAACGAGTGATCGCCGGCAACATCATCATCCGTCAGTGCGGTACCCGCTGGAAGCCCGGCAAGGGCGTTGGCCTGGGTCGTGACTACACGATCTACGCCGAGTGCGACGGTCAGGTCGCGTTCCGCGGTCGCTTCGTCGACGTCGTCGTCAGCAACTAACGCAGATTCACCACGATCTGCCTGCGCCCACCGATGATGCCATCGGTGGGCGTTTCCATTTACCAGTCCAAGAACTCAATCTCGGTACGCTCTTCAGCTTTCGGCACCTGAAACTGCTCGTAGCTGCAGCGAAACCACTGTGGCGCATCGTCTTTCAGGTACCCCAGGGTGATCAGGCAGTCGGGCACCATCTTGGCCCCGCCAACCAAGTTGGCGTAGTCTACCAGGCGCGTGCGGTAGCTGCGCAGGGCTATCGCCACCGGCACCTCTGCCGAATGCTGAGGCGGCAACTGCGCGCGCAGCAATACAAACCAAGCATCGCGCTCTTTGCGATAATGCGACCAATGCCGGTAGTGGCTCTTGTTCTGACTCGGCAAGCGCCGCTGGATAACGATTACGCGCCCTGACTCAGCCATGGGCAGAGCCCGCCATCACCAAACGCGGCTGCGACCAACAGCGCCGCTGCCCAGCAGTGAAAGCCAGACGTACATAGCCCTCGGTACCGCGGTCGGTCCAGCTACCGGTGTCGCCCTGCACCGTGTTGGCCTCAAAGCCGCCGCGTACGATCACGCTCGCGGTCACCGGCTCGTCAAAGCGCCACCGCACCCCGCTACGCGTCTCTTCAAGCTCAGCCGGCACTAGGCCCTGACCACAGGTGAACAGGCCGTAAGCCAGCGACAGCAGGGCCGCCCCCGCATCGCGCCGCCGCGCACTGCCCAGGTCGATTCGCAGCTGGTCGCGCAAGCCGTACACAGGCAGGCCCGCCGACAAGGCCGCATCCCAACACGCCTCGTCTTCAGCGGTGGTGAAGGCGAAGAGCCGCACGCCCTGCGCCAAGGCCATGCGCTCTGGCCCAAGCGCGGCGCCCGGATTGCCCAAGGCCACAATCGCCCCATAGCCGCGCGCGTACTGCGTCAGCCGCGCCAAGGCCGAGGCCACCGGCTCGGTAGCGTCGCCCGCAATCGGCACAATCGGCTCAGCCCCAACCAGCGTCACCGCCAGCGGCGCATCAGCGCAGGCCCACTCGCACGACCAAGCATGCAGCACGCCCTGCTCGTCACCGGCTAGGCCGCACACAGGCATGGGCCCGGTATGCCCGAGCAGAGGTCCACAATCGAGGGTCGCATCCATGCACCGGAGCCTGCCGTGTCGGCTTGAGGCTCAAGCGGGTTCCCGGTTCTGGTTTCGTTCTATGGTTCCGAGTTTGGTTCCTGGGTCCTGGGCCGCCTGCAAGCAGGCTTAGGCGCGGAGCTACGCCCCGGTAACCGCGCTCGAGTATCCGGGGCAAGATTCGACTGCTCCTACGACCCAAGCGCCGCACGGCGCGTACCAGGACCCAGGACCCAAACCAGAAACCCCTACAGGGGCTTACGCTGATAGAACAAAATCACTTCTTGAGCATCAGGCTTGAACTCAAACACCTTGGTCAGCTTGGTGATTTCAAACAGGGGCATGATCTGTTTGCAGACCCCAGTCAGGCACATCCGCCCCTTGCCGTTCTTGACCTTCTTATGCAGGGCCACCAGCTTGCCGAGCATCTGGGAGCTCATTGCCGTCACCTTGCTCAAATCGATGATCAGGCTGATTTTGACTGGGCACATCTCGAGCTGACGATCTAGATCAGCCGCTACCGCGGCGATGCTAGCCGCATCGGTTAAACGATCCTTCTCGAAGCAAGCGAGAACGATCTTTTGGTAGTTTGCGATGGTCACCAAGCCACTCGGCATGCCTAGACTCCTGTCTGGTCAGTATCGTCAACCACACAACGCCGAGCAAGCAGAACTGTCGAACCGCCGCGATAGTAGCACAATTCGTCGAGCCATTCACCCATTAAGAAGATCCCGCGGCCGTGTTCGCGCAGCAATGCGTCCATGCCTTCCATACTCGGCACCTCGTCGGCCGCAAAACCAGTGCCGTGGTCACTGATCAGGAGCATCCAGCGCCCCGCGTGAACCCGCATCTCCACCCGTACCGGCAAAGTGGGGTCGCCCTGGTTGCCATGCAGGACGGCATTGAGCACCGCCTCCTCCAAACACATGCGTAACCACGATGCGTCTTCTGAAGAAATCCAATCGCGCTCACACAGGCAGCGTTCAACGCTATCGATCAGTAAGTCCTTGCCGCGTGGGGTGGAGGGCGCTTCCAACTTGAGCAGCAGCTCGCCATCCTGCGGCGGCTCACCGGCATGCACCGCGTGTTCCATCATAGTCGCTCCGCCACCACAACGGTCATGTCGTCTTCGTGCGGGGCGCCATGGAGATGGGCCTCAACGCCCTGGGCCAAAGCCTGGCACACCGCGTCAGCGCCACGCCGTGCGGTGCGCGCCACCACGTCGTACAGTGCCTTCATGCCCCATTCGGCACCCGCCGCATCGGCGGCCTCAAAAATGCCGTCGGTAAACAGCACCAGAATGTCCCCCTTGGCCAAACGC
>JAQIBG010000477.1 GCA_027859175.1 Planctomycetota bacterium
CAGCTGAGCTACCAGGCCAAGTCGCTGTGCGTGGACCATTCCCATGGGCCACTATGTGTTCCGCGCGCAGCGGGGGGATGTCTGGTAGGCGATGAGGGACTCGAACCCCCGACATCCTCCTTGTAAGGGAGGCGCTCTAGCCAACTGAGCTAATCGCCTCTGTCGCTTGCGCGGAGGCGCGGAATATGGGGATCAAGTGGCCCTTGGCAAGCATAATGTTTGGCAGCCACAAACTCCGTCTTTCATTCCACTTACAAGCCGCGCTCCTGCAAGTGGATAGCTGCCATGGGCGACCATACCCCCCGTTGGAATGCTTTATAAAGCGGTTAGGGTCGGTAAAGTGACCAGTAACACGCCCCCTCCGCCGCCAGGCGCCGACGAGCACGATGAATCGGTAACGCATCCGCTGGGCCCAGAGGAGCGCGATACGCTGCCGACTGAGTCGAGCGAGCATGGCGATCACATTGGCCGCTACCGGGTGTTGCGTGAAATCGGCAAGGGTGGGATGGGCGCGGTGTACCTGTGCCACGACCCGCGCCTTGAGCGTGACGTGGCTGTGAAGGTGATCACCGACGGTGCCACCCGGGCCGGCGCGCCGCTTGAGCGCTTCCGCTCTGAAGCGCGGGCCCTGGCGCGGCTCAATAACCCGCACGTGGTGCGCGTGCTCGATTTTGACGACCAGGCCGAACCGCCGTTCCTGGTGATGGAGTTCATTCAGGGCGAAAGCGTGCGGCGCCACTTTGGCGCCACGCCCAAGCCCGATCTGCGGCGCATTATCGACTGCGGCGCCCAGGTGCTGGCCGGGCTGGCTGCTGCGCATGCGCGCGGCGTGGTCCATCGTGACATCAAACCATCCAACGTGCTGCTGGGAACCGATGGCGTGTACCGCCTGCTCGACTTCGGCCTCGCGCGTGATCTTGTTGTTGGGTCTACCCTCACCGCGCCCCAGATGGTTCTCGGCACCGGCCGCTACCTTGCACCCGAACTGCTGCGAGGCGGCAGCGCCTCGGTGGCGAGCGACCTCTATGCCTTTGGCGTGATGATGTACGAGATGACGGTCGGCAAGGCGCCGTTTCCCGACGTTGAACCGCAACAACGCGTCCTACTCGGCGAAAACGAACGCTTTACCGATCTGCGCGAGCAGCGCACTGACATCCCCGACGATTACGCCGACTGGATCGCGCGCCTGCTCGCGGCCAAGCCCGACAGGCGCTACCCCACCGCGCGCGCCGCGCTCGATGCGCTGGAAGTAGCTGGCCATGAACTGGCCGCAGACCCGCCGCCGCAAGTAGCACCAACAGCCACCGTGCCGCTGCCGGCCGCTGGCACCGATGGCCTGCGCACTGAAACCGGCACCATCACCACGCACCGACCCACCACCAGCCGAGCTCAGATCAGTGCGCCGGTCGCGTTCAAACCACGCCACTCCTTCTTCTACCGCCTATTGATTACCATTTGGGTCTTGGCCAGCGGTGCTTCCCTGATGGTTGGCTATGGCGTTGGCCGCAACAGCCTCGACCTCCAATTTGAAAAATGGCGCACAGAGCTCACCACGGGTGCCACGGCCGCCACATTGCATATCGACCCCGAGCGCTTCGCTGACCTCGCCGCCAATCCGAGTGTCGATCATCCGTATCACGATGAACTGCGCGACGCGCTGCGCCGCTTTGCCAGCATCAACACCGACATCACCTTTATCTACACCATGGCGCCGATCGCCGGTGAAACCGAGTCGCGCGGCTTGCTCCAATTCGTCGTCGACGCCTCAATCGAAGAAGACAGCGACGGCGACGGCGTGATCGACCCCGATGAGCGCAACGCCGAACCCGGCGAACGCTACAATGCCGGCGACGACGCTCCCATGATGCTGGAGGGGCTCAAGGTCCCGATCGCCGATAGAGACCTGACCCGCGATCAATGGGGCGTTCACCTATCGGGCTATGCACCAATAATTACCGCCGACGGCACTGTAGCCGGATTGATCGGCATCGATGCCTCCGGCACCCACATCAGCGAGCTCGAAAGCAGTTTCATGACGCACGTCGCGTTGATGGAGCTAGCTATTCTCGTTGCGTTCTTAGCCGCCGCCGGCGTGGTCGCCTATCGTCTCCAGCGTCCGGTTGAGGCGATCCAACGGGCAATGGCCAAGATCTCAGCCGGAGATCTTGACGTCAAAGTGCCAGTTAAGGGCAATAATGAGTTTGCCTGGCTTGCGCGCAGCGTTGAAAACATGGCCACCAAACTGCGCGAACGCGATCGCCTACGCGCTGCCTTTGAAGGCTTCGTGGCACGTGAACTCGGCGCCCGCGCACTGGCGGCCGCCAACGAGCAAGCCACCGGTGGCGCCAGCGTGGTGCTGGCCTGCAACATGAGCACGGTTTTGCACACCCCGCAAGACCTCGCTGCCCTATTGCCAGAGTTTTTCGACGTGGTTCTCGACCACGGCGGCCGCCTGTATGAAGCCGCCGGCGCCAGCCTCGTGGTCGGCTTCACCGGCGAACCCGGAGACCCCACCGTGGCCGAACGCGCGGCGCGCACCGCGCTCGCCATCCATCAAGCCGCCGGCGGCTTGGGCTGCGCCCTCCACATCGGTATCAGTCAAGGCCCCGCTGGCGAGGAGGCCGTTACTGACCAAGCCCGCGTGCTCGCGCGCAGCGGCGCACAACTAGGCGCCGACATCCTCCTGAGCGCCGAAGCCTTCAGCCCGATCCAAACCATGTTCATCGCCGATCGCTACGCCCAGGTCGTGCTCGCCGACGGCAGCCACGGCCACCAACTCGCCGCCCTCAAGGCCGCCGTCAGCAGCTGAAGCCGCCGCAGGTCTACGGGGCAATGGTCTCGACTGGGCTCACAAATAACTCGAGACGGTGCCCGTCAGCCACCTGGAATCGCCGCAACTCAACTGAACCAGCCAGAAACACCGCGTCGCTTACCAAGCGAACGCCGCTGACCACGGCCTGGAAATACTGTTTATTCGTGCGGGCATCACCAAGCCCCTTAATCGCCACATGCTCGCCATCCACCAGAGCAGCAAAGGTATTCCCAACCGATTGTCGCAAGGCATCCATCTCTTGCCGAGTAATACGACCAAGCTGCACATCCTCAGGTGCCACAGACACCGCTTGGTCATCAGCCTGACCCGCGGCAATCAAACCAGCCACCATGCGTCGATCCGTGGCAGCAAGCACATAGCCATCGATCCAGGCAATATAAAATTGGCAAGCGCCTGTAAGATCGACCGATACGCCATCAGTCCCATCAAACAATGCTGACATATCAAGCATTACAGCACCCTGGGCACCAGGCACTTCCACCGAGCGCCATACGTCGAAGCCAAACGCCGCTACACTCTCAGTTCGCACTGCCGCGACAACCGCCGCCGCATCGTCGCTTCGCGCCGCCACCCCAAATTGTGGAACCGGGATATCGTGCAAGACGAACTCAACAGGGTCACCCTCGGCCAGTTGCGAACGCACCTTAAAGCGATCCACCAGGCTGGGCTCAGGGTCCACAACCATGACAAACCCTAACGCAAAGTGTTCGGCCAAGCCGTTCACCAATAAATCACGCAAATCCTGCATGTCCTCAAACCAAAATCTATTTATGCGACTATACATACGCGCCATTGAATCTTGCCCGGTTAACATGGCGCGCGCTTCGTTAATCGCGACCCGGTCCTCAAACTGATACACAAGACCCTCAATTACCTCAGCGAAGCTCCGCTCCGCTTCCAACAAATAGCTGCCACACGAGGACGGGACGAACCGATTGATGCCGAGACTCGCAACGCTGGTTGTTCCTGGCGCAGCAATCAAGTATTCGGATAGGCGGATCCCGCCATCTAGATCGCACACCAAACGATTTCGCGTGCCATCATGCTCCAGCGTGCGAATCGTGCTGCGATAGGCGCCCAACACATCATTAGCATCACGCTCAAGCACTTGCTTAAGAAACACGGTTCCAGCGAATTGCTCCTCCAGAGCAAGTTGATCCGCAAAAACCTTGATGCATCGCGCTGTGTCCATCTCCATCCAGGCGATTCGCTTTTCGCCGCCCATCACTTCTGGCCGGAATTTTGTCGCAACACTTCGCGGAGGCGAGAACTCGATAACCAAGTGATCAGCCTGCCGCGAAACGCGAAAATGCAGTGGGACGCTGCGCACCCGCGCAATCAGATCAAGGGCCGCTGGGTCGTCTAAATGCTCAAGAACACCAAGCTGAGCCAACATAAATCGCAGGTTTACGTCCTCAAGGCCCGCCAAGTCAATGCACTGGCCGATGTCTAAGCGCACGTCAACTTCACCCTCATGCACCATAACCGTGCCCGGCGGCATCGTTGCACCGAGCTCCAGGCTCAAGCTTGCGACCGCAACACTGGCCACCGCCGGTCCATCAAAACTCAGCACTAAGCGTGCTGGCGGCATCCGCAGGCCATCGAGCGCTTGCCGCACAAAGCCCTGAACCGCCAAACGACTGGGCATCATCTCTTCAGCCGGCAAGTCCTCCAAGCCATCGCTCCATGCAATTGATGAAATGAGCGAGAGCCAATGTCCAAAATCATCCCATGATTCGGCTGGTGCACTAAACACGATGGCATCCGGGACCTTATCGCGGTGCTCAACAAAGCTGCGCAACAACTTGGTCCGATTGATCTCCAGCACGCGCAGCAAGTCATGCTTAAATAGCGTGTCAAGCGCATCCCAGCGCAGGGTGCGCAGCACAGTTTTCTGCACATTCGACAGGTAAAGGACCTCACTGTGGTCTGCCGGCACCCGAATCGCGTCAGCCGCCCCAAGCACCATGACCACACAACTCAGCACACATGCGCGCACATATCCCATGATCCCCCCTCTACGCCTAGCACCGGCGAATGGCATCAGCCTAGCCCCCCGGCGCAACGATTCCAGGGCGACACTCCCCCCCTACAAGCCGTTACCAAGCTTGCCCTCCACGTCGGCTTCAGCACCATTCATCCAGGGGCTCACAATGTACCGGATCGCGATTGCACTGATCATTCTCACCCACTGTCTCGCCGCCGCCGACACTTCGTCCGCTACGCCAACGGATAATGGGCCCACCCAGCACAGCGAGCACATCGCCACGCTTGTCGCTCGGCTGGCACGTAGCACCGGGCCCAACTCTATTGCTGTCTTGCCCCTGCTTGATCCCTGGGCATTTCAAGACCGAGCCCTGAAACATGAGCTCGACCAAGCGATCATGTCCAATCAAGGCTATCAGTATCGCCGTCGACTGCGCAGTCAGTTTCAACTCGACATGGTGCTACAACTCCGCCACCGCTGGGTCGACTACAGCATCCTGCACCAACACCTGACCGAGAATTCCGCTACCGTTATTATCGAAGCCACCCAGAAACAGTCCCCTGATCAAAATGAATTCTTCACCGTCACCCTTCAACAGCACGACAAGGCCTGGCGGATCGCCGACCTTGACTACACGCTGCGCGGCCTACCCCTGTCGCTCGAGTTAGCAGCCAAGCTACTCCAAGACGGAGACTACCGCGTTGAAGAATGGGCCCAGGGCCTCCCCGATGCCCTCGCCGCGCTCGACCTCGGCTACGACGGAAAAACACAACAGGCGCAACAGGCGCTCGCGAGCGTTGCCAACGAACACTTCGCAGTCTCGGTGCAAGCAGGTCTAACATTCGCTCAGGCCGTTACTGAATGGAGCGCCACCCGCAACAATCGCACTCGTGCCCGCAAAGCCTTGGCCGCCTGCCAGTCATCCATCGACTTGGCCCCCGATGCCCTCATGCCCTATTACATCGCGGCACTGGTGGCCGAGAATGCGCAGGACTACCCTCGCGCTCACCGCTATGCCGAGGCCTATATGCAACGCGGCGGCCCAAGCTTTGAAATGCACCGCGTTGCCGGACAGGCGTTAATTAAAATTGGCGACCTGGATGCAGCCCATACGCACTACCGCGCATGGGCGCTGGCCCAACCAAACAGCGACGACGCCCTCCAAGGCCTTGCACAATGCCACCCTATCGATCAAGGCGAGGCACTGCGGCAGGCAGCACGCGCCTGTCCCAACCTTGCGGAAATGTTCAACCGTCTGCGCCACCAAGTCGACGATGCAGCGCGCGCAACCCTGGCTGACGAGCTTTCCAAGGTCGACCCCAATGATCCGGCGCTGCTGCGGTACCAAGCCGACCAGGCTCTCGACCAAAACCAAATTGATACGGCGCTGGGACTGCTGATCGCCGCAAACCAGCACGATAAGGACCAATACCTAGCCGAGTATATCCTGACTCTCGCCGAAGAACATGAGCGCCTCCAAGACATCATCACCGCACTCAACAATCCGACTGCCGTCCTTCACTGGCTCGCAACGCCCTGGCGCATCGCGGCGCACGCAAATACCGACAGTGTCGCCGAAGCGTTCATCGCCAGCCTGGCACAGCGCGAAGACTGCCTGCAATTGATTGAGCTCTACCGAGCCAAACTTGACCTGCGCTCGCATGCCTACCAAAAATCCTACGAGCGCCTAGCCCAGATACCGGCACCAACCGACTGGAACCAATCCTGGATATACTACAACCTGCTGGCAACGAGTGCGGTAGGTAGCGGCCATATTGTCGATGTCTGCAAGCAGCATGGCGAAGCGATTTTGAACAGCATCCTGTGGCCACTCGCGAACACCGGCAACGCCGCCGCCCTCAACGAGGCCTGCACTGCAATACTCGCCACCAACGCCACCGCACAGTGGCCAATCTTCTATCGCGCAGCGGCAAGAACCGCCCTTGGCGATTACGAAGCCGCAACGCAGGACTGCTCAATCCTTAGGCGTCTTGATGAAAATGGTGACTTTGACTGGTCGCTCGCCGCTGTTCGTGCCACCATCTACGCCCACACCAAGCCTCTTCGCAACCGCCGAACCGCGCGCAATGATGACGGCTTTTTCTCTGACCGCATCCTTCAGCAAGCCACTGTTTGCGGCGAGCTAAACGAAGCCAACAAACTGTGGGAAATCGCCAGCTACCCGCAGCGTCAACGGACCGAAGCAATCCGCTCGCGCACCCGATACCTGATAGAAACCGAGCGCCATGAGGAAGTCTTCGCCAAATTATTGCAGCAACTCAAGAGGCCCGAGAGTCAAAGCTGGGACCGTCGCAACCTACTGAAAACCGCCAGCATATGGCTGCGCCACACGGCCAGTGACGATCAACTCGACGCACTCATCAGCGCCGACACCGAAACCCTCGACGCAATTCTGGATGTCTACTGGGACGCAAACGACACTGCGAAGTTTCACCACCTCATGCAACGCCATGGCAGCAACGCCTCTGAGCTCTGGCAGGCCCGTGCCACCAAGATCGATGGCGACCGCGAGGGTGCCGTCACGCTCCTTCTTGGGGCGTCTACCCTCGCTGAACTGCCCTATCACGAACAGTCGCAAGTAATCTCCTTTTACGCCGATGACCAAGCCCTCCCTGAACTCTATGACCGCTCTGACCTTGGCGCTAAGCTAAGCTTCAACGCGATACTCGCTCACTGCAAAGAAGACCAATCCGAGCCACTATCGCAACTCCTTGATCGCCACCTCGCGCATTACCCTGACGACCACCACGCCCTTATGAGCACGGCCCAGCGAGCCCTCACGCACCATCACAACGAATTGGCCCGCACCTGCCTCAAGCGCTTGCCCACGCCCTGCCCACGAAAGCTACACCAGCAATACACCTGGGCTGACCAAGTGCTCAAACTGCGAGAGCAAAGCCTTCACGTCGACACCTTAACCATGGCTCGTATGACTCCCACCTGGGAACCCGACGCGCGCG
>JAQIBG010000464.1 GCA_027859175.1 Planctomycetota bacterium
GGTATAACGTGAAGACCAGTCTGCGACCTGTCCACGGTGATATCGATATCTGGTTTGTTGAGCTCATGCCGTATGTTGAATACGACGGTCAGGGGCAAGGCGCACGTAAGGCGATTGTAGGTGAAAAGGTCAGCAATGTGATCAAAGGCTGTCCGGATTACACGCACGATGGGACGGGTGGTTGGACCTATCGCCCGGGTTACGGCATGAATTATTACTTGGGCAGGCCCGATAATTGGAATCGACGGAATTTTTTCGAAAATACTGCCTCCGCAAACGAGATGGACTTTCACCAGGCAACGGTGCGGTATGTGTCGATGCGCCCTTTGTTTGGCGATAGCAAATATGCGGGCCTCCTTACCGCTAGTGGAACGGGAAACTTCCAGCTTAGCGATGGCGACGAGAAGCGTCATGGTGGTAGGGCAAATTACGTGTTCTGTGACGGGCATGTAGAGGCCTTGTCGCCCGAGGTGGCATGGCGGGCCATCAGAGATCCGACAACGCTTGCTGGACGATAGGGTGTTTGCTGCTTGGTGCAGGCGGCCTGCTCCTGTTGCACGGGGCCAGCGGCCTGTGGGCCCGGCCTAATGGCCTCGGCCATGGTTTTCTGACAGGGGTTCTGAGAGGGGCATTGCGGCCCTCGACCTGGTGAGTGAGGGCTGGAGCGGGCATGAGCCTTCGCCGATCGGTCGGTGGCCTGCAGGCAATGTGGAAGTTGCGTTGCGGGCTGTCTGTTCGGGTCTTATGCGGATCTGGCGTCTGGCCAAGCATCTGGTCGTGTTTTTGAGAATGACGGCGGTTTTGGTCAACGCGCTTGCTATCGGACCGGTATGACATATTGTACCTATATGGCGACGTCGCCATATAGGTATTGCGACACGGCAGCCCGAGGGCCTCGGCGTCTGACTCCGCAGTGCGGATCGGCCACGGACCTTGGGGCGTGTTGTCCGTCTTAAACCCCGAACGGCCAGTACAGCTGGTATCGTAAGGAGTGTTGCGCATGTCGACTCACTACCAATCCGCCCTCAGAGGTCTTGTGCTGCTGAGCGTGTTGATGATCGCACCCTTGTGGAGTGCCGAAGAGTTGGTCGAAAAGGATTGGCCCTGGGCCACAGTTTCAGTGCCGGTGAGCGCTGCACCTGGTGAGGAGTTTACGGTCAAGATTGCCGTTAAGGAGACGGCTCTCACTGCTGATAATAAGCTGTGGGCCGGCTTGCATCTGTTCATTGATGGCAAGCGCAAGCCCACTGGCTCGTACAATAAGCCGGCCCAAGAGCTGAAAGCAGGCGTGGCCTCAGACAACACCTTTACTTTCAAGATGCCCAACAAGCCTGGTTTACAGGCGGTGTCGGTGGTGGTGTGGGTGAGCCCCACTGGCGGCTGGAAAGATAAGGTGCTCAATGGCGGTATCGGCGTTAAAACGGCGGCCCAGCCTGTGGCTGAAGGAGAGTGACCATGTCGCGTTTGATACTTGCCCTGTTCGTGTTCGGGGTTGTTGTTGGAGCCAGCGCTGAAGAGCGCAATACCAAGGATGGATCGTGGTGCACCATGAGCGCGCCGGTAACGGTGTCGCCTGGTGATGCCTTTGAGGTCAAGATCTCGGTGAAGGCTGATGCGATTCCTGCCGCAACCAAGCTGTGGGTGGGGCTGCATCCCTTCATCAACGGCGCACGCAAGCCAACGGGTGCGTATAACCGTCCTGGTCAGGCTTTGGCGGCAGGTGCTGCTGGCGAACACACTTTTTCTTTCAAAACACCAGGCAAAGATGGCCTGCAGGCTCTTGCGGTGGTGGTGTGGGTGAGCCCCACTGGCGGATGGGGTGATAAGACCAAGTCTGGCGGTATGGGCATCAAGGTGGTGGCCAAGCAAGCGGGCGCCGAGGCTGATAAGCCCGCCTCAGAGGCTGGGGCCGCTAAAGCCGATAAGCCAGCCAAGCCGGAGCAGGCGGCCAACACGCCCGCGCCCGCCAACCCGCCGGCAAAGGGCGCCTTGCCTGCTGAGCGTCTACAGGCTCGTGGCGGCCTGCCCAATCTCGCTGCGAAACTCGCCAAAGGTGAAGACATTGATGTCGTGTTCATTGGCGGATCGATCACCGTGCAGGGCGGCGCCAAAACCGGTTACGTGACGGCTGTCAACGAATGGCTGCAGAAGACCTATCCCAAATCCGTGATCCGCGTTCACAACCGTGGCGTGAGTGGCACGAACTCAGATTTTGGTGCCAAGCGCTTTGAGCGCGATGTGTTGTCTGAGAATCCAGACCTGGTCTTGATTGAGTTTTCGGTCAATGACCTCAAGCGCGACATGAAGCGGTCGATGGAGCGCATGGTGCAAAAGGCGTGGCGGCATGACCCCAGCATAGACATCGTCATCTTCTACACCTTGCATAAGGATCAGTTGCCGAGTTACGCGGCGGGCACGCTGCCGAAGTCGGCCAGTTCGCATGAGACCGTCGCGATTCATTATAATGTTCCGACCATTGCACCGGCTCAGGTGGCAGCGGCACAGATCAATGCTGGCACCTTGGCCTGGGATGCCTTTGGCAAGGATGCCTGCCATCCGACGGCGCAGGGGCAGGCCCTGTTTGGCGAGGTGCTGGTGACCGGGCTGACGGAGTTGCTCACGGTGGGTACCCCCGGTGAACACGCTCTGCCAGATTTGATTACTGGTATGAGCTTTGATAACCCGGGCCCAGAGCTCAAGCCGCTGACCGACAAGCCGGGCGTCTATTCGCTGCCCGTGCCCAATGTCAATTGGGGCTATGACCCCGCGTTTAAGTCAACAGACGGCGCCGTTGTGTGGCGTGCATCGTGGATGCCGCGCAACAAGGGTGGCCGCTTGGATGCGAGCGTGGGCGCTGATGCCAAGCTGTGGCTCGAGCGTGACATGACCTGGGTCACCGATATGCGCGGTTTCAGCGGGCCGCACGGCATGGCTCTGTTCCGGCCCTATGGGTCTGGGGTGGGGCTTGGTGCTGCCCATAATGAAATTGGCGTGGTGCGCTTTGTGGCCCCCAAGGCCGGTGCGTATGTGGTGAATATGAGCTCAAGTAAATTACCCAAGCACCCGATGGCCTTGAATGTGTTGCATCGCGTTGCTGGTGCGGACACCGCGGCTTCGATTGCGCTGGTGCGCTCTGACAAGCAGGCCGACAAGAAGCTGACTTCGTCTACCTCGGTCAATTTGGCTGCCGGTGACGAAGTGGTCATCGTGGCCGATACGCGAGCGCCGCCGTATCTGGGCAGCCTGTGGCCCAATCTCTCGGTTGAGATTACTGCCCAATAGCTCCCTGCCATTGGTCGCACCATTCAAACCCCTCGTCATCACGACGAGGGGTTTATTTTTGGCCTTGCGGGATCGGATGGTCGGTCGATCCAGCGTTCTGTGGCGTAAGGACTTGCATGCCATTGTGTCACAGACTTACCGATGGCACGCAAGGCACGGCGCCTAATTGAGGTGACTGGTAAGGAGACGCCGATGTTTCGTTGCGCAGTGAGGGGCATGATTGTGGGGTCGGTGCTGGCGCTTGTCGCCTGCGGCGGCGGCAATGACGTGATTGGACCGGATTCAGGATCCGATGCATCCAATCCACCTGCGAGTGGCAACGGCGTGCCACCGCCGCCTGGAGTCACGGTGGCAGCGGTGACCGAGGTCGCCGATGGTGTGCTGATTGGCGAGGCCGAAGAGGGCAGTCACGTTAACCCGTCGGATCAATGGACCGAAAAGAGCAGTCTCGGTGGCCATCTCGGGTCGGGGTATTTGGTATGGAAGGTTGGTGCCGGTAGTCATGGCACCAACGGCACCGGGCAAGGTGTGATTTATTATCCGTTCACGATTGCCAAGCCGGGCACTTATCGACTCAAGCTGCGCATGCAGGAGCCATCAGATGGAGCCGCTGAAGACGAGGACAATGACGTTTTTGTTGGTTTCCACGAGGTCACGACCACCTGGGGCAGCAAGGCGGGCAATGTGATCGCCGCTGGCTCAGTAAAGAAGATGTTCCATGGCGGTGGCAAGGGTAGTTGGGATTGGGGCGGCAATATCGACGGTGGCGACGGTAATAGACAGCCGCCAGACGTGACCTTCCCGCAAGCCGGCACCTATCACCTGATCATCCACGGGCGTTCGAGCCATCTGCATCTCGACCGCTGGGCCTTGATCCATGAAGACAGCGCGTCTGGTGACCTGAATCGTGCACTCGCGCCGAGCGGCAATGGCTGAGCCTTGTGGCCGACATATCTGAGCTGACACTCAGGGCATGATTACCGCCCTTGCCCATGTGTGTATCACCGCCATTGACCTCGAAGCGACGCATGCCTTTTACGTGCAAGCGCTTGGTTTAACCGAGCATTTTCGCTTTGAGCGTGACGGCGCGGTATTTGGGTATTACTTCAGAATTGATGAGCGCAATTTCATCGAGGTGTTTGGCGGCGGCGACGCGCCTAAGCCAGCCGGCGGCATCCGACATCTCTGCTTGCAGGTTGACGACATCGATGCAATCGAAGCACGCCTAGCCGAACACGGCGTTGCCACCCGCGGCAAAAAGATTGGTGGCGATGGCAGTTGGCAACTCTGGTGCCAAGACCCCAACGGGGTCGATATCGAATTTCATCAGTACACGCCTGCGAGTAGTCAGTATACGCAGGCGACGGTTGTGGTTGATTGGTAGATTTGGTTCCTGGTTTTTGTGGAAGGTCCTGGGTCCTGGGACGCCTGCAAGCAGGCTTAGACGCGGGGCGGCTGCCCCGATACCCCGCCCGATGCGAAGGCGTGTGCCGGATTCACTGGCTGTTCCCACGATCCAAGCGCCGATAGGCGCGTACCAGGACCCAGGCCCTCCATCGAAACTCAAGTGGACCTCCAGCCGGACCTCAACACTCTAAAATCGCTGCCATGCCGGTCCAGTCATGCAATCCACCGAGCGTCAGCTTGGTGCCCGAGGCGTAGACTTCGCTACCGAGATCGGCGAAGGTTTCGCGAACGGTCCAGCGTTTGCCACTTGGCAGTTCGAGCGATACTTGGCCGGGTGCTTTGGCGAAGCCGTGGGCAACCAGCAGCGCCTGGCTGCCGTCGGCACTTTCGCGGAGCATCACTTGGTGGCCTTTGGGCGCACGGTAGCTGGTAACGGCGGGCCCGAAGCGATGGCTGCGGCCATGGGCGATGATCGGTGCGGCCTGTTGGTAGAAGGCGGTGGCGCTGCGGACAGTGTCCATTTGCTTGGCGTCGAGGGTCCAGATATCGCCTGAGAGGCACATCCGCCCCAGCATGGTGGCGGCGAGGCTGTAGTGGAGCCGCTGCTGATCATCGGCGCCGTGCAGTACGGCCCAAATCTGACTCTGGCGCGGTAACATCAGGCGATGCAGGTTGGCGGCCACGATGGGGATATCGCGGCCTTCATGGGCATCACTGAAGCTCGACATTGCGGTAAGGCCAAGCATCAGGGGTTCAAGCCGGTGGCCACCCGAGGAGCAGTTTTCAATTACCAGGTCAGGCAATTCGCTGCGCATGCGACGGAAAAAACGGTGCACGCCGAGCACGTGTTGGCGCAGGCCTTCGCCGACTGAATCGGGATCGTCGGCCCCGAGTCCGATGGTTTCGTTATAGTCGACCTTGATGTAGCCGAAGCCGTCGTCACGCAGGCGTGCGATGACTTTTTCGGCCAGGTAATCGTGGCATTCGTCTTGGCGCAGGTCCCAGAAACGGCGCCCGCCGGCGGTTACCGGAACACCGTCGCGCTGTAATTGGCGGTCGATCTTGCCATAGGCTTCGGATGTGGGGCCGATGGTTTCCATTTCAAACCACAGCCCCGGAATCAGGCCGCGCTCGCGGATTGCCGCGGCGGTGGCGGCGAGGCCGTCTGGGAATAGCGCCGGTGATGGATTCCAGTCGCCATGCGCGCTGCCCCAATCGCCCTGTTCGGGGCGATACCAGCCGGCGTCGATCACGAGGTAGCGCAGGCCAAGGTCTTTAATGGTGTCGGCGATGGTGCACAGGTTGTCGTGGCTGGGGTCGCCCCAGGTGGTGCACCATTCGTTAAACAGAATCGGCAAATCCTGTTCGCTGGCCGGGGCTTCATTAGCGGCAGCGTTCTGGCTTTGCACCAGGGCGTGGCAGCAGTCGTCCACATCGCCTACTACCACGGTCAGGATGGCGGTGGGCGTGGTGAGGCGTTCGCCGCCAGTGAGTGTCTTGCGCCAGTGGCCAAACTCATGGTCGGCCAGGCCGCCCGATACAGACAGGCAGTCGTCGCGGCGATAGAGCTCAAGCTGCCACGAGCCCGACCAGGCCAGATGGGCGCCCCAGGTCACGCCGGCTTGGGTGTCTTCAACCGCGCAGGCAGGAAACCAGCCGCGTACCGGCATGCTGCCGATCTGACCAAAGCGTTCACAACGCACCCCGTGGCCCGACCACGAGCGTTCGAGTTCGAGTTGTTCGATTGGTTCGGAGATCAGGCGGCCTTCTACGCTCCACGCGCTGCGGAAGCGATGGGCAACGAGGCGGTCGCAAGCGGCATCGGGTGCGAAGGGGGTCACGCCCGACAGGTTGAAGCTGCTGACCATGTCGATGGTGCGGTCGTCTTCGCTGCTGTTAATCAACACGGTGTGAACGCGCACGAAGCTGTCGCCCTGGTGCCAGTTCAGCACGTGGCGGGCACGCAGGCCGGTTTCGTTCTCAAGCAGTGTGTTGACGCGGATGCTGTCTTTGTCTTTGTCGACTTCTTGCTTCACAAACTTGAGCGCACCGGTGGTGCCAGCGCCGCGCATGGTCAGGCCCTGGGCGAATCCGCCAGACAGGCCATCGCCCTTGCAGCAGACCTGTACCAGGGGGTCAACCGCCCACGGCTTAATGCCGTGCCAGTGCTCCGGCAGCGCGCGGATTTCCGGTTCCATCAACAAGTCGGTGCGGCGTTCAACCACCTGATCCAGCTTGGCGGTGGGGATCAATTGCAGGCCAATCGCGCCGCTGTCTTCGTTGATTAGATAGCGCGCGGTGATGGCGCCGCAGTTGATGTCGGCGTGAACGCTGGGTGTGGTCATGAACGGAGCGTGGCGATGCGGGCTCGGCACTCAAGCCGTGGTCAGGGTCCAGTTGGGCTCATGCGCATAGTGTACCCGTTCTAGGCATAGCCCACGCGGCGGCGCCTGGTGGCGACACGCATCGGTAGGGGTGCCGTCAAGCGCCTGACGGAGCTGATCGAGATCGCAGGCGCCGCAGGCGGTGGCGACCATGGCGCCAACCAGGCTGCGGACGAGGCGGTAGGTAAACCGGTCACCGGTGATGGTACAGGCCAGTTCAGGGGCCGCGAGCTGCCAGGCGACCTCGGTGAGTGTGACCAGGTGGTTATCGCGATGGTCGCCGCGGCGGGCGAAAGCACGCATATCGTGTTGCCCGAGTAGGAGCTCGGCAGCGTGATACAGGTCTTCGTGCTGAAGGGCCTGTGGGGGGCGCCAGCTGGTGCGGGCCAAGAAGGGGCTGCGTGGTGAGCCAATATCAAGCCGGTAGCGGTAGGTTTTGGCGACCGAGTCGCGGGCCTGCCAGGTATCACTGACGCGCGCAGCGGCCACGCAGCTGCAATCGCTGCTGAGGTGATGGTCGAGGGCCTCGCGCAGGGTCGCGGGTTCCCACTGGCGCGCCAAGTCGACATGGGCCACCTGGCCGCGCGCATGCACGCCGGTGTCGGTGCGCGCGGCAGGATCAACGCGCGCTTCGGGTTCGTTGATTCGAGCAAAGGCTTCATCGCACACACTGGCAACCGTGCGCCGGCCTGGCTGGCGCCAAAATCCGGCAAAATCGCCGCCATCATAAGCCAAGATCAGGGCGAAGCGCATGGTCACAGTTTGTGGCGCTGGCGCCGGCCGCCAAGGGCTGCGTGGCTGTGGCGTGATCCCAACAGCGCCCTAGCCTGCTGAGCGTGCAGCCAGTGGTCTATATTGCGGGCGATGTCCATCTGCCCGGCGGCGACCCCGCTTTCAGCCGTTTTCTCGACGGTTTGCTCGCGCGTGGCCCCGCGCGCCTAGTGATTTTGGGCGATCTGTTTGATTATTGGCTCGATACGCCCCACTCGCGTGCGCGTTATGCCGATTGCTTCGCGCGTTTGGCGCGCCTGCGAGAAGCCGGCTGGCGGGTCGACCTCTTGGTCGGAAACCGCGAGATGACGGCCGGGCGAATGCTGGATGCAGGCTTCGGCGACCGCGCCGTATGGCCGATGCTGACTTTTCAGCTCGGTCCGCGCCGGGTCCGCGTGGTGCATGGCGACCGCTTGTGCGATGATCCGGGCTACCATTTCCTATTCGCCTTTATGCGTTCGTTCTGGTTTCGGACCATGCGCGCGTGCCATCCAGGGTGGATCCAGGAGGGGGTCGCGCGGATGATTCGCTGGCGTTCGCGGACCAAGCAGTTGCAGCGCCGGCGCCAGCCGCGTTCGCGTGGCGCGAGTGAAGACATGTTGTTTTCGCCTCGCGTACGGGCGGTTGGGCGTGGCGTCGATACCGTGGTTGCCGGGCATATTCATGAGTCGTGGCGGCGTCGTATAGCCGGAGTTGATTTGATTTTGGCCGGTGATTGGAGCTATGACCGCGGTCATTGGGTTGAGGGCTATGCCGACGGGCGTCTCGAGCTGCGGCGGTCTTCGTTCAGCACTCCGCTGGCGTCAGCCGCTGAGGCTGTAGACTAGGCGCGCTATGCATTACCTGACCCGTCGTTTCGCGTTCTCCGCATCCCACCGTCTGTGCAGCGGCGCCTTGAGCGCTGAGGAGCAGGAGGCGGCCTACGGGCTGTGCCAAAACATCCACGGCCATAACTACCGTCTCGAGATCACCGTGCGCGGCGAGGTAGACCCGAAAACCGGGTTCTTTGGTAACGTGATGGATCTCAAGGCCCTGGTTGATGAGCGCGTGGCCAACCCTTGTGAGCATCAGTTTCTCAACGAACTGCCGATGTTTGAAGACATTATCACCACGATGGAAGGGCTCTCGAGTCGCATTTGGCAACTGTTAGAGCGGCCCTTGGCAGACTGCGGCATGGAGTTGTACGAGATCCTACTAGCCGAAACCGACGACAACATCGTTCGCTTGCGCAAGGACTGACTCATGTCGATGCGTATTGATGTGGGCTTTGAGCGGCCGTTGAATCGTGAGCAGAAGGTCGTGTTTCTGCTGACCATTGCCGGCCTCGCTAAGAGCCGTTCGGTGCGCTGGACCCAGGGCGGGCACGGCGCCGTGATCATGGGGATCGCCATGGGGCGCGAGCGTGTGGCCGAAGCCCTGGCGACCACTGATTTGCCGGTCGATTCAATCCATTCGAGCTTGAGCGAAGAAGAAGACGAGCAAGCCGACGACGCGCTGGGTGCTGCCGGTAAGGGTCGCGAGCGCGTGCGGCCGATTGGGCGCTAATTGCCCTTGGTGCCACCTTTGGTGCCAGTGGCTGGTTTGGTTTCGGCGGCCTCGATGATTTCAGGATTCAAGGTGCTCACCGCGAGTCGGTCGGCAACGTAACGCGCGAATACCCGCGGGCTTTGCAGCGCCGAGCGCCAACCAGAAACCGAGGCATTATCGCGGCCGCCAGCTTTGTGGAACCACGCTTCGATGTCTTTCTGGATTGCCTGGCGGGCACCATCGAAATTGCCAGAAGCGCTCCATAGCACCCTGCCGTCAAGGCAACTGATCATGGCAATCTCAAGCGACAGGCTCACGGGGTCAAAGCTGTCGAGATGCTCAATGCGCCCGAGCAATACCGCATCGGCACGGAAGTCGGCGTAGACTTGCCGCAGCTGTTCGGCGCTGATGCGGCGGGTGCGGAAGGCATCGTCGGGAATCAACAGATCGCGTTCGGCCATGGTGGCGTTGATGACTTCAAAGGTGCCGAGTTCGCGCCATGCGGCCGGAATCGCCAGATCTACCGCCACTGCGGTTTTACCCACGCCGCTGGCGCGGTGCATGGGCATCACCACGATACGGCGCACGCTTTCGATGCTGGGATCGCGGTGAAAGCTAAACTGACTGCTATCGGCAACAAAGCCGCGGCCGCTTGTGCAACCGAGCGTTGCCAGGAGGAACACCGCAAGCGCGCTCGCGAGTAGAAGGCGTGGCATCATGGCCGGATCTCCGCGTGCTTGTCGGCCGGTATGTCGCTTGGCCACAGGTCTTCAACGTGCTGGCGGATTTCGCCTTGCAGGTCAAGGAATTCGGTGGTGTGAAGCGGCTCAAGTTGCAGGAAGGTGCGCGCGAAATCGGCGTAGGCCCGTTCGATTGCGAGTCGGCGTTTTTGCGACTCTAATAATTTTGCATTGAGCTCGGCGATTTCGGTTTTCTTGAACTGCAGTTCTTCGCGGGTTACTTCAACGCTTTTGCGAAAGCGCTGGAGCATGGTGAGTTCGGTTCGTAGTTGCTCGTTCTCTTTACGCGCCAGGGCGAGGCTGTCGCGGACGGCGTTGAGTTGATCGAGGTGTTTTTCCAGCGCGATGCGCGAGGCGCCCAGTTCTTCTTGCAGCTGATGGAGGCGCTGCAGCAGGCTCTCCGAGCCGGTTGCGTCGAGTTGGAGTACGGCTCCGGTAGCGTAGGCGCCGCGGCCGGTGGCGCTGATGCGCATGACGAGTTCGTCGATCTTTTGTTCAAGTTCGGCGACACGCTGTTCGTGGGCGCGCAGCGATTGTTCGGTGCCGTCGTCGGTGGTGGCAGCAGTGGTATCGCGACTCGAGCTACAGGCGCCGAGTATGAGCAGGCTGGCGCTGAGGGTCAGGCCGAGCGTGGCTTTGAATGTTGTGAGCGGGGCTATCATCGGTCCTCCACCGGGGCCGGGTCGCCGGCGGCCAAAACGCGCCGGAGGCGGCGCTGCAGATCTTGCAGGGCTGAGGTGTTGTCATCGAGGCGCAGGATGCGCGCGGCCAGATCGAAATAGGCGCGCTCGGCTTGGAGTCGCGATAATTCGAGGGCTTTGCCGGTTTCGCGCAGGCGTTGATTGTCGCGCTTGAGGTTGCCGATCTCGTCGCCGAGGCCTTGGCGTACGCCGGCCTGTTGGCGCAATTCGCCGACTGCCACTTCGAGTTCGGCCAGGCGTACTTCGCTGCGGGCACGCAGGCGCTTCTGGTGTTCGAGGTCGGTTTCGAGTTCGCTCACGGTCAAGCGTGCGCTGTCGCGTTCGGCACTAACGCGCTTGAGACGATCGAGTACGGTTTCGTTGCGGATCTGATCGTTGGTCAACACGCTGGTGGCAGTGGCCGAGGCCCGGCCGGCAACCCGGCGTTCTAATTCCACCACCCGTTCTTGCAGTACTTCGCGGGTTTCGACTTCAGCCTTCAGCTCGCGCTGGTGGCGCATCGAACTGGTTTCAGCGGCGGCGAGCAGTTCGCCGATGCGCAGTTCGGCCGCCTGGGCTTCGGTGAGCAAAACGGCGACCTGGTCGGCTAGCTTGCGGTTTTCGATTTCGAGTTCTTGTGAGCGCTGCTGAGTGGCGATGCGGTCTTGCCGGAGGCTGGTGGTGGCTTCATCGGTGAGCGCGGCGCGCACCGCGGCGAGTTCTGCGGCGTGTTCAACGGCGATACGTTCGAGCTGTCGTCGTTGCTCGGCTTGGTAGCTTTCGAGCTGGAGCTCGTGCTGACGTTCAATGCGGGCCACGGTTTCGCGGTGGAGCTTGTCGAGTTCGCCTAAGCGTTTCTGGTAATTGCTGCGCAGGGCGCTGAAGGCGGCGTTCTGTTCGGCGTCAGCTGAGTCGAGCTTGGCTTGTTCGCGGGCGATCGCGTCTTCCATCGACTGGGTGTCGGCCAGGGCAGACAGGTCACGAACCAGACGGGCTTCATCGCCGGCGGCCAGGGGGCGGCTGCGGTCAAGCAGGCCGATCTGACGCGCGAGGACACGCTGGGGCGACAGCACGGCAGTGACTTGGAGCATGCCCTTGAGCCGGGCGTCGCGATCGGGGGCATAAACCCGGAACAGGTCGCCGGCGGTAACGCCGTCTTCGGTGCCGACGGCGAGCTCAACCACGTTTTGGCCGTCGACCTCGGCAACCGAGGCCACCGGGGTCACCACGATCTTGCGCGGCAGGTTCTCACTGGCCACGGCCTTGCCGCCATTGGCGGGCCGGCTCGAACTGCTGCTGCGAGTGCCGCAGCCGATGTTGGCCAGGCTGAGGGTGACGAGGGCGAGAGTGGGGACGGTCCGGTACATATGGCTACATCACGCAGACGCACCCGCCGTGCCAGCGCTGAAGGGGGGATATGGGCCCCTTTGCGCCACTCGCTGGGGTCTATGCGTTGAGGATATGGTCGAGGGTGTCGTTATTGTGGACGCAGCGGCTCTGGCTGCACCCGGCGTAGACACTCAGCAGAGGGACGCTAAGCCTTGCTGCTTCAACGGGGCGTATGGCGCTCAGAGGAGCTTGGATTATGGGCTTGGCATTAGTGTATCCGGGACAAGGCGCGCAGTCGGTGGGTATGGGCACGGAGTTGGCCCAGCAGTACCCTTCGGCGCGGCGGATTTTGGACGAGGCCGATCAGATTCTCGGTTTCAGCTTGTCTGACATCATTGCCCACGGTCCGGATGACGAGTTGACCCGCACCGATATCAGCCAGCCGGCAATTTTGGTGATGAGCTGGATGGCGCATACCGTGCTGACCGAAACCGTTGAGCCCTTGCAGTTTGATTGCACCGCGGGCCTAAGCCTGGGCGAATACACCGCCTTGATTGCCGCTGGCGCCCTCGATTTTGAAAACGCCCTACGCTTGGTGCGGGTTCGTGGCGAAGCGATGCAGGCAGCCTCTGAGGCCCGTGCTGGCGGCATGGTGGCTTTGATCGGCGCCGACGAGGCCAGTGCCAACAGCTTCTGCGATGCGGTGCGCCAGGGCGACGAAGTGCTGCAGGTCGCTAACCTCAACAGCGCCGGCCAGGTGGTGATTGCGGGCGATCAGGCGGCGTGTGATCGCGCTGTCGACGCGGCCAAGGAGCACGGCATTCGCCGCGCCATGCCGCTCAAGGTGGCGGGTGCATTCCATACCGCACATATGGCCCCGGCCGCCGAGCGCTTGGGCGAAGCCCTCGCGTTTACGCCGTTCAGCAATGCGCGCGTGCCGGTCTACGCCAATGCCACCGCCGAGGCAGTGACCGAGGCGGCCACAATTCGCGAGCTGTTGATTCGTCAGCTGACTGAGCCGGTGCGCTTTGCGGCCTCGGTGGAAGCGATGCATGCCACTGGCATCACAACCTTCTGGGAGCTTGGCCCCGGCAAGACCCTCGGCGGCATGATCAGTCGTACCGTCAAAGACGTGAGCTGCGCCAATGTGGCCACGCCCGAGGATGCCTTGGCCTTGGCCTTGGCCAAACGTGCCAACGACTGATTTTGCGTCGTTTTGCCGATGATTGAAAGCCCCAGGGCCATCGGCTCTGGGGCTTTTCGTTAATGATCGCGCTGGTCGAAGCGCTCGCGGCCGGCGCGGCCTTGTTCGAGCCAAGCTTCGATGGCCGTGGCGTCGTCTGTGGCCAGAGCCTGCTCGAGTGCGGCGAGGTGGGCGCGGCTGGTGGCGAGCAGATCGCGCACTGCGCTGCTGTTCTCGCGCAGGATGTCGCACCACAGGCGCGGCGAGCCTGCCGCTACGCGACTGGTGTCACGGAAGCCGGTGGCGGCGAGGTCGAGCCCTTCGTCGCACAGCAAGGCGGCTGTGGCCGCGGCCAAGACGTGCGGCAGGTGGCTGGCTGAGGCCACGGCGCGATCGTGGATGGCGGGCTCCAGTTGGATGCAGCGAGCCCCCATGGCTTGCCAGAGAGCGATCGCGGCGGCGACTGTTGCCGGCGGGGTATCGCCGGTGGGGGTCACCGCGACTGTTGCGCCAGTGTACAATAGCGGGTCTGCATGAGCCAAGCCCTGTTGATGGCTGCCGCACATGGGATGGCTGCCGACGAACTGTCCTGCGCGGCTTTCGGCGGCCAGGCGTTCGCAAATACTGGCCTTTGTGCTGCCCAGATCGGTGACCACCAAGCGCGGGTTGGCCGCCAATAGCTCGCTGACCACCTCCGCCACCACCGATACCGGCACGCCAACCAGGCCGATGTCGGCACCAGCTGCGGCTTCGGAAAGGGAGTCGTAAGCTTTTCCCCATCCTTGACTTGCGGCCTCGGCGCTGACCTCGGGGCGACGGTGGTGAAGGCGCACGCTCCAGCCGGCCGCGCTCAATGCGGCGGCTGCCGAACTGCCCATGAGGCCGAGGCCTGAGATTACCACCGTGCGCGTCGTCGTCATCGCGTGGTGCTGTACGCTGTCGCGTGGCTGTGTCCAGTTGAGGCGTTGTGTGGGGGCTTGCGGCATTCACGACCTCAAGCTCCAGATCTCCGGAACAAATGCCCTTTACACTATTTATGACATACGGTTAGAATGTGTTGGCTTGTTGTGCGGTGGCCATTGACCGACCACAGGCAGACCCTAACGTGCGCATCCTTTTGGAGCCTCGCCAGGTCCGCTTTACACTTTGGAGTCTTACACATGGCGCGCACGCCGCTCATCGCAGGTAACTGGAAACTCAATCTCACCGTGGCTGAAGGCCTGGCC
>JAQIBG010000079.1 GCA_027859175.1 Planctomycetota bacterium
CCTCAAAGCCACACTCGGACCTCAACTCCATCAACTCCCTCCTGGTCATTCTAGCTAAACTAGCCCTTGCGGCGGACGGGGTCGGTCATCGGGAGGCCGGTGTCGTAGTCGAGTTGGCCGGGTTCATATTTCTCGAGGTCGACGCGTTGCCGGGTCATGCCGTGGTTGTCCCAGTGGGCGGGTGGTGCGTCGCTGCGCCAGGGGCGGCGCTCCCAATGCCAGCTACGGAAAGGATCACGGGTGTCGTCCATCCACCTGAGTAGGCGGTCGTGCAAGCGGTTGCGGATCTCGATCAACTCGGGGTCTTCAATGCGGTTGTGCAGTTCTTCGGAGTCGGTTTCGAGATCGTAAAGCTCGTCGATGTCGAGCAGGTTGATCGTGAGCTTGTAGCGCCCATCCATGATCGCGCGCAACGGCTGGAAACCGCCAAAACCATCGTGGTCAATCTCGTAGCGGCTATATTCGATAAAAATTTCTTGGTTGGTGGCGGTGCTTGGGTCAGCCAAGGCCGGCAGCATGCTGCGGCCCTCCAGCAAGGGGCTGGCGGGGGCCTGGAAATAATCGATCAGGGTTGGCACCACGTCGATGTGCGAGGTGGGTGCCGGGCTCACGGTGCCGGCCGGAACGGTGCCGGGCCAGCGCACGATGAAGGGAATCCGTGCGATGTCGTCGTAGGCGGCCGGGCCCTTGCCGCTGAGACCGCGTGAACGACCAAAGTCGCCGTGGTCGGAGGTGAAGAACACCAGCGAGTCGGGGATGGTTTCATCGATGGTGGTGATCAGCCGTCCGATTTCTTCGTCAATGAAACTCGTGCACGCACTCAGGTAGGGATGACCAACCTGGCGCTCTTCGCCAGGCTTAACTCGGTTTTTGCCGGCCCACACCTGATGGTGGAAGGGCTTACCCTCGAGGGTGTCTGAGTAACGACCACGCTGCGGCTGTTTGTAGCCGCGATACTGATCGGCGAAATGCTTGGGGCAGATATACGGGCCGTGCGGTTCATCCAACGACACCACCAGCAAGAAGTCTTCATCACGATGCTGCTCAACAAAACGTCGCGCACGATCGATGCAGCGGTGACCGAATGTGATATCGGCTGGCGGGTCCTCTTCAATGAAGCTGGCTTGCCGGCTCTTCTTGCGCATCTCGGGCAAGAGCTCGTCGAGATAATTGCGCATGTCATACCAGCACTCGGGATCCCAGCCGTCGGCGCAGCGGCCCTTGCCGAAGTAGTCGCCCGCGTCGAGATGCCATTTGCCGATGTAGCCGCAACGAATTCCGGCATCGCGCAAACGCTGGCCGACGGTGAGCATATTATCGCCCAGGGCCATGGTGTTGCCCCAGGAGCCATTCGAATGCGGGAAGGTGCCAGTAAATAGCGCCGAACGCGCCGGGCCACACACCGGCTGGCAGGTATAGGCACGATCAAAACGCGTGCCCTGAGCCGCGAGACGGTCGATGTTGGGCGTGGTGATAGCGGTTTCACCATAGCAGCCAACATAATCGGTGCCTTGGGTGTCGGTCATGATGAATATGGCTTGGCGCGGCATGGCAGATCTCTCCTTCGGAGCACTATGCTAGCACAGCAGGCGATCAAATGCCATGCCAGCGATGTGCCCCAGCATGAACGAAACGTGCGCGCAGGGCTCAGGCGCCGCGTGGGCTGTGACCAACCATGGCCTTGAAACGGCGGCTGAGATGGAACGCATCGGCATAGCCCAGGCGCTCGGCAATCGCGGCCAGGCTCAAATTGGTGCGATGCAGCAAGCGCTCGGCCTCCTCGATGCGCCGGCGTTCATACCATTGCTGTGGGCTGCACCCGAGCACGCGCCGAAACAGACGATAAAAGCCGCTTGGCCCCAAGCCTACCAAGCGCGCCAATTCTTTGCGATCCGGCAAGGGGCCACGGTGCCGCGCCAGCACGTCGAGCACCGGCAATAGCCGCTCGAGGTCATCGGCCTGCCCCGGCGGGGCTTGGCGCAATGCGCTGAGCTCAAGCACCGCAGCCACCAATTCGAGCAAGGCCGCATGCAGACGCAGCCCGGCAGCACCATCACGCTCGGCCTCAAGGCTCACCACCACTGCGCCCAAGCGCTGCGCCAAGACGGCATCCCCGCGAATCACCAAGGGCGGCTGCCAGAGCACCCAGGGATCAAGGCCCTGCCCGAGTTGAACGCGCATGGTCAGCCCATCGTGCTGCGTTGCCGCCGACGATGACTGCACAAAGGGGCGCGTGGGCACCGTGCACAAGATGTCACCGGGGGCCACCCGGCCACGCTCCTCGGCCGTCTCCACCCGTAATTGCCCGGCGCGCACCAGCCACAAGCCAAGGCCCGGAGGGCGTCGCCAAGGAAATCGCAACTGCTGCGGGCTGCTGGCGCGGTAATGACTCAGCACCTCGACGCTGGGGGCACCACTCATGCCACCGACTCAGCTGGGCGGGCCCAGCAAGGGCGCACCCCTGGGACCGCCGTAGGGGATCGCGCGGCTCGGCTGCGGCTGATCAGGCGCATCGATCTTCGCCAACAGCATCTCAACAGCGGCCGCTCCGATGGCGTGCATCGGCTGCACCAGCGTTGTCACCGGCACTCCAGCGTGGCTGAACAGGCGCTCTTCAACCGTGATCACCAAGAGCTCCGAGCCAACCGCGATGCCAAGTTCACTCGCGGCCATCAACAAGGGCACCAGTTCTTGCGTCGAGCGCGTTAGCACCGCTGTTGGTCGCTGGGCTTTCAGCAGATCGCGCGCGGCTGCGATGCGCTGGTCACGGCTTGATTCGCCAGCATACAAGACCTGATTATCATGGGGCCGCCGCATCACCTGCGGCTCCAGCCCGGCTGCCGTCATAGCCGAGCGATAGCCCGCCAAGCGATCCAGGTCACTAGAATACCCGCGCCGCTCGGTGTCAGGATGAAAGGTCAGATACGCGATGCGGGTATGGCCCGCCGCGAGCAGGGCCGTGGTACAATCATGCACCGCCAATTCGTCGTCGGGATAGACCGCATCGACCTCGTCGCACTGATGTAACCACACCGCCGGGATGCCCTGGGCCCGGATCATATCCTGCACCCCACGCGCAATCACCTTGGCATGGTGCACGATCAAGCCATCAACACACAACTGCTGCAGCAAGCGCGGCGTATAGGCACCCTCGGCTTCGATTTCGGCCAAAGTCATCTCATCGAGCACCAGATGCATCTGCCGCTCACCGAGGGCGTGAATCGCACCGCGCATCAGATCGGCTGGCAGAAAGCTCTGCTCCTCACGAAACAACAAGGCCGCCGCATTAAACCGATTCTGCCGAATCGCACGCGCCGAGGCATTGGGCCGATACCGCAACTCCGCCGCCACCGCCAAAACCTTGGCCCGCGTCGCCTCACTATAGCGCTGCCCCTTGCCATTGAGGATCAGACTCGCGGTAGGAATCGACACCCCCGCCCGCGCCGCCAACTGCTTCAGAG
This sequence comes from Planctomycetota bacterium, assembly GCA_027859175.1. Taxonomy (GTDB): domain Bacteria; phylum Planctomycetota; class UBA11346; order UBA11346; family UBA11346; genus GH22. The sequence continues at coordinate 3,462 of JAQIBG010000079.1, forward strand.
TCACCGCCATAACCCCAGCCTAAACCCAGCCCAAGGCGCTAAAACCGTTTTCACACCTCACAATCCGACTCGGACAGAGACAGAGACCACCTCGTGTGCTAGCTGGGTTTTACGCCAGGACGCCAGGGGGAGATTGACAGAAGGCCTTGTCTCGAGCCGCAACCGCCACGCGTTGATGCTTGCGCAACCCGAGCAGCGCACTGCCCCAGTTACAACATTCCAAACCTGGCGCCCTGGCGTCCTGGCGTAAAATCGCCTACCAAAAAGCCTAGCCGAGGAGGCTGCCGAGGGCGCCGGCGAGCCAGGCGCCTTGGAGTTCGCGGACTGAGTCGATGAAGTGGACGTGGTCGCGGAAGATCTCGTCGCCGCCGCAGCGGCGGGTGAAGGTTTCGAGGTCGAGCACGGTTACCTGAGCCGCTGCCATGACGGCGTCAGCGATGGCGTTGTAGTGTTGCTGATCGGCGGCGTAGCGATGAAAATCCTTCGAGCGCTCATTGTGGATGGCGTCTACCACGGGCGTGGTGCGCACCCAAATGGTGCGCTTGGCCAAGCGCGCCGCGAGGGCAAGGATGGCATTAAGATTTTTCTCGTAGTCGGCTTCGTCAACCTGACGCGTGCCGCAAGCTGGATCGGTTTTGATGTCATGAAGCCCGCAGTTGATCACCAGCACATCCCACCGCTGCGCTAATTCGCAACAGTCTGAGAGATACGAACGCAGCTTCGATGAATCGCCCGCGTTGGCCCCCTCGGGCACGTCTAGACTGGCATAACGCCCTTCCTTACGGGTATAATCCAACACCCCGGCGCAATAGCGTTCGAGGTACGGGCCGTACTGAATGGAGATCGAATCACCGACGATATGGATACTGGTCATGCTATGAGCCTGCCCCCCAAGTAGTGCCGGCCAATCGTTTTCCACCGGTATGTCACTGACTATTTTACAATATCCCGCTTCCCTCTGGCACCCTTTCCGCAAGGTGTGCGGATGAGTGACGACGACACGCCAACGCCGCTGGCCGAACTGGGGCTTTCGCAGGAGCTTCTCGACGGACTAATCAAGCGTGAGATTATTACTGCCACGCCGATTCAAGCCGCCGCGATTCCGCACTGCCTCAAGGGTGGTGACATCCAGGCCCAGGCCCGCACCGGCTCCGGCAAGACCCTCGCCTTTCTGCTGCCGATAGCCCAGCGCATCGCCGCTAGCACCTGCACCCGCGCCTGGGTGGTGTGCCCAACGCGCGAGCTGGCTCAACAGGCCTCACGCGAAGCTGAGATATTAGTTGGCAAGCGCAAGGTCGCGACCTTGGTTGGTGGTGTGCCGGTTGGCAGTCAGTTGCGCGAACTGCGCAATGAGCCCTCAATCATCTGCGGCACCCCCGGCCGCATGGTTGACCTACTCGGCCAAGGCCGCCTGCAGCCCGATGCCGAAGTCATGGTGCTCGACGAAGCCGACCAGATGCTCGACATGGGTTTCCGTGACGACCTCGACGCCCTGGTCCAAGACCTCGGCCCCGGCGTGGAGCGCTGGTGCTTTAGCGCCACCTACCCGCCGGCCGTGCAGCGCGCGGTGGCGCGGTGGATGGTTGACCCCCAAGTTCTGCGCCTCGACACCCGCTCCGGCTCGGCCCACGTGCCGCAGCATTTCTGCGTGACCCAACGCGGCGGCGAAACCACCGCCTTGGCACGCCTGCTGCAAGCCCTGCGCCCCGAACGCGCGATCGTGTTTGTGCGCACCCGCGACGGCGTTGATCAACTCGTGACTCGTCTGGCGACCGATGGCATCGAAGCCGCCGGCATCTCTGGCGACCTCAGTCAGGAAGCCCGCGAGCGCGTGCTGGCGCGGTTCCGCGCTGGCTCGATCTCGGTGCTCTCGGCTACCGATGTGGCGGCCCGCGGCCTCGACGTGCAAGGCGTCAGCCACGTATTCAACCTCGGCCTGCCAATGTCGAGCGAAGCCTACACCCACCGCATCGGCCGCACCGCGCGCGCCGGCGCCGATGGTGCGGCTTGGTCGGTGATCAACACCCAAGATCGCGGCCGCTTCCTGCGCATGACCGAACGCGCTGGCTGCCGGCCCGACTACGCCGAGCTACCCACCGCCAAAGACATTGCCGAACTGCGCCGCGAGACCTTGGCCAACCAGGTCCAAGAAGGCATCGGCGAAAAGCTCAAGCTGCCCAAATGCTTCGCTGAGATCTGCAAGGAGCACGGCGCCGAAGCCGTACTGGCCTCGCTGGTACATCGCCTGGTGCCCGAACCCGTGCCCGAGAAGCCGCGCCCCGAGCGCCCGGCACGTGGCGACAAGGACCCGTGCACCGCCGGTGTTGTCATCGATCGCGGCGCCGCCGACGGCCTGACCCCCGCCGTGGTTGTGGCCATGGTGTGTCGCTGCACTGGCCTCGAAGGCCGCGAGTTCGGCCGGATGCGGATTTTCGGCGGCAAAACCATCTTGGCCTGCACCCCGCAGGCCGCCGCGCGCCTGCTCAATGAAGACGTGCACTACCATGGTGAACTGATCCAAGTGCGGGCCGATAGCCGTCCGCCCAATAGCCGCGAAGGCGGCGGCGGTGGCGGCGGCTATGATCGCGACCGGCGTGGCCCGCCGCGTGGCGACTACCAAGGCGGCCCGCCGCGTCGTGGCAAAGGCCCGCCGCATGGCAACAAGGGTGACCGTGGTGGCTACCGCGGCCCACCGCGCGATCGCGACTAAGCAAACCGCACAGCCGAACGAGCCTACGCGCCGAAACGATCCAACTGCGGTTGGTCGGGGTCGGTGCGTAGGGTCCAATCCATCAGCAGGCCGAGCAACTCGGCGGTAACCGATTCGGTTCCCGCCGCGCCGTAGCGGTTATCCATCTCCTGCGGGTCATCGGTCAGGTTATACAGCTCATGGCCGCCCGCCTCGCGCCAGATCAGCTTCCAGCTGTCGATTCGCACCATCTTGGCGCAGGCCAAGGCGTCGGGCTCCTCGATATACGTGGTCTGCTTGGCATCGAGCTGACGCGTCTTCATCGGCGCAAGCGTTTGCCATTCGCGGGCCCAGCGTTCACGCATGGCGCGCTCGTGGCCGCCGTCGGCAAACACGGCCCGCTTGCGTTTCTCGCCCGCGATAACCGGCAGCAGACTCTCGCCATGCGCATCCGGCAGGGGCTCATGCCCGAGCAGCTCGAGAATGGTCGGCGCCAGATCAACGGTTTCGGTTAAAGAATCGACCACGGTGCCAGCCGGTATATTGGGCGCCACGATGCCACAGGGCACCCGCAGCAAGCAGTCATTAAAGCAACTGTCCCATTTCTCTGGCAACCCATACTGCCCGGCAAAGTCACCATGATCGCTCCACAACAGCACCACGGTTTCGCCCCAGAGATTTTGATCGCTGAGGGTTTGCATCACGCGGCCAAATTGATCGTCAACCCGCGACACCATGCCGTAATACACCGCCTGCAGTTCGCGCGTCGCTGCCTCCAGATGCTCCGCATCAACACTGCGGCGCTCGCGCTGGGCGCGCAGTGGCAAACTGGCATTCACCGGCAGGGCGGTTGGATACGGCGTCACAGCCGCACGATCATACATCGAGCAATACGGCTCCGGTACCCCATAGCCGGGATGCGGCGCCTCCAGATTGATCTGCATGAAAAAGGGCCGGGTGGCATCACGCCGCGTGGTGAGAAAATCTATCGCCTGGTCGATAGACAGATCATCGGCCCAATGCGCCGCGGCAGTGTTGCCCTGCACACCCATGGCGCCGGGCTTGCCATAACCCTCGGTTTGACCAAGCAGCCACTGCATCGCTTCGGTTTCGGCACCGTGCGGTGCATCGGCAAAGCGGGCTTTGCGCTCGCGCCACCAGTCGTGGTAGTCATCAGTAAATGTCGTGTAGTCAACCGCCCCCGACGACCTGCTGTTGTCTCCATAGAAGTTGGCCCAGCAGTGGTTTTTACCAAACACCGCCGACTCATAGCCATGACCCCGCAACTGCTTGAGCAAGCACGGCCGGTCGGCCGGGAGCTCTTGGGTAATCGCACGGAAGCCATCGCTGTGGCTGTAGCGACCGGTCACCAAGGTGACCCGAGACGGCACACACTTGGTATGGTTGCTGCAGTGCCCTGAGAAAAACGCGCCGCGCCGCAGCAGTGCGTCCATGTTCGGCGTTTTGCAGTCTCGATTACCCGCAATGCCCAGGGCGTCGCCACGCATCTCATCGGTGCAGAGGATCAAAACATTCTTCGGCGTGGTCATCAGCGCCCCCCCCCTCCGGCACTGGCAACGATACCTCAATACACCCATTGCACAATCGTTTGTTCTATGTCTTAATGGACATCGGATGGTCATTTGGAGGAGACCAAGCCAGTCAGCCGTGGAGCACCGACACCAGGGCGCTAATCTCGGAGCATGCACGCAATTGCCGCCATCTGCACCGTGGCCTCGCTCATGCTTTGCCACCCTCTGAGCGCCATGAGCCTTGCCGACTACCAGGCGACCTTCGACACCCAAGTCGTTCTGTTCTCTGAAGAGCGCGACCTGGACCTTGATCACATCGAAGACGATACCGTCCGTTGGGCAGGAGAAGATGCCGAACTGGGGCTTCAACTCCGCGTCATCAGCGCCCAACTCAAGGACGGCGCGATCAAACTTGCGACCATCAACGGTCCGGGCATCGAGGCGAGTTTCAGTTTCAGCCACCTAGGCAGCACAAGCTCCCAGGTTCGCCGCAGCGATAACATGTACGGCAACACCATCAGCTTCGCCGACGGCTCCCAAGTGCTGGAGATTGCGCTGACCACCTCGCAAGCGCCCGGCCCACGCCACCTGCTGCACATTGTGCGCACGCCTGAAGGAGAATTGCTTATCCAACACTGGCAACAGCACGACGGTCTCGAGAACGCATTTAACCCCCCCGATTAACCATGATCACTCCCCTTACACCCACCGACCTCAGTGCCTGCCGGGCGATTTATCGCAACACGGTGCGCGCCTTGGGGCCGTCGCGCTATAGCCCGACACAAGTCGCGGCCTGGTCCGCCTTCGCCGACCACGATGACTTCGTCGACTTTGTTCTGCATGATCATGGCTTTGGCTATCGCGACCACGACGCCCTGCTGGGCTTTGCGTCGATTGCCGTGGATGGGTATATCAAGAGCCTCTACGTTGCTGCCGAGGCCGGCCGGCGTGGCATCGCCTCGCAACTGCTGCACCAAGTGATGGCTGCGGTTGATCCGGTCGCTGGCTACACCACCGTTGCCAGCCAATTCAGCCGCCCGCTATTTGCGCGCCATGGCTTCGTGGTCGAGACCGAGGAAACCACGCTGTATAATGAGGTCAGCTTCGTGCGCTGGCGCATGCGCTGCCCACGTCAGCAGTAATTACGATTCTGCCGAAACCAGATCAGCCACTTCGAAGCTGGCACAGAACTGACCGTCTACCACCTGCACCGTTAGACCACTGCCAATCAGCGCCGCCATGCGCTGCGCGATCGCGAGGCCAAGGCCACAGTGAAGCCCGGTATCGCTGCGCGCCTTATCCGCACGCCAGAAGGCCTCGCAGGCCTGGTCGGCCAAGGCCGGATCAAGCTCGCTTGCGTTTGATACGGTGATGCGCTGCGCGTCACGCTGCACACGCACCACGCTGGCAACAGGTGCATACGCCACCGCATTCGCCAACAGATTATTGAGCACCACCCGCATGGCCGTGGCATCGCTGGTACAAACCCAGTCTTCCGGCAGGGCGAGGTCACATTCGAGTGAGCGCGCTCGGGCCGCCTGCTCCAAGCTGTGCCAGCAACTCTGCACCAGCGCGTAAGGATGGACTTCCTGGGCCTGCACCTGCACCTGTCCGGCATCAAGACGCACCAAGCTCAGCAGGTTTTCCATCACCGCCTGCATCTCCACCGCGATGCCCAGCGCTACGCCGCTAGCCCGCCGCAGCTCCTCGTCGCTATCGCTCTGGGCGAATTCGAGCTGACTGCGAATACCCGCCAGAGGCGTGCGTAATTCATGCGCAATGTCGGCGTTGACGCGGCGCTCGCGTTGCACCGCGTTGGCGACACGCGTCAGCAGATCGTTGAGCCGCGTGACCACTGGCTGTAATTCGCGCGGCGCATCAGGCACGCTGATCGCACCCATCGCCACACCGGGCTCGGCATGCGCGATGCGTTCGGCCAAGCTTGACAGCGGGCGCACCAGACTGCGCGCCAGCAACCAAGCGCCGCAGGCGGCCAAGGCCGACGCCGCAAGCACAGTACTGGCCAACAACCAATGCCGCTGCCGCAAATCGGCATACACCGCATCCATCTCATGCGGTAAGGCCACCACCACCGGTAAAATATCCACCGGCGGCTGGTGACCATCGCGGCGCCACCGCCCACCGGGCACCGGCATGTCCGTCACCACGTGATAGAGAATGCGCAACTGGCGCGACCCGACCTGGAGGTCTTGCGCGCGGTCAGGGTTGAACGCGGCCTGAATCTGAGCGATCTCGGCCGCGCTGAATGCCGGGCTCTCCAGCAGGGTGCTCGGCTGCGCCTGCGACCAAGCCAGGACCGGTGGCCCCTCGCTCCATCGATCGTCAGGCGGGCGGCGCTCGTCTGTAGAGCGGCGTTCGTCAGGCGGGCGGCGTTCGTCATGCGAGCGATGCTCATCACGATCAAACCCCTGAAACATCAACCGTGCCACCGCGCGGAATCGCTGTGGCTTCATGTCTGCAGCCAAGCCCTGATCCACAGCTCGCACGGTCAGCACTCGGTCGGTCACGCCCACCGCCACCGCCGCCAAGCCCACCGCCACCATCGCGGTGAGGGCACCACCCAGCACCAAGCGTCGCCGCAGGCTGCTCATGGCGCCACCATCCGATAGCCATGACCGTGCACGGTTTCGATAATCGACTCGGCACCCAAGGCGCGCAACTTGCGGCGTGCGCGCGCCACCCATTGGTCGAGCGTATTCGAACTGGCCTCAGCGGCGAAATCGTAGAGGTGGTCCCATAATTCTTGGCGGCTGATCACGGCCCCCAGATGACGCGCCAAGTATTCGAGCAGGGCATACTCGCGCGGCGTCAGGGCTACCGTTTCGGTGCCGCAGCGCACTGCGCGCGCATTGGTGTCTACCACCACCGAGCCAACTTCGATCACCGGATTGGCCTGCCCGCTACGGCGCCGCAACAGCGCTCGCACCCGTGCCATCAGCTCTGGCACGGCAAAGGGCTTGGTCAGGTAATCGTCGGCGCCGCCATCGAGGCCGGCAACTTGATCGTCAACCTGATCGCGGGCACTGAGGATCAACACCGGCACATTGTGCCCCTTGGCCCGCACTCGGCGCAGGATCTCCAGGCCATCAATTCCTGGCAGCATAATATCGAGAATTAATAAATCGTAGTCTTCACGTTCGGCATACCACAGGCCCTCCTCGCCGTCGCCAGTAGCGTCAACGGCGTAACCGGCCCGGCTCAGCCCCCGCTGCAGCGAATCACGCAGCGGGCCATAATCCTCAACCACCAATAAGCGCATATCTGCCCGGAGCTTACCGTCAGGAACCTGACAAATCCATGTATCCCCCGGCCAAGACAACAGGCCGCCGCGATACACGATATTGTCAGAACCCGGCTCTATGCTGCGACCACCCCGAACAGGAGATCCCATGCGTACACTCATTCTCGGCGCCACCCTGGCAGCCCTCTGTCCCATCGCCGCATTCGCGGCCGAAACCCCGGCCACCGCGCCGGCCGAAGCCCAAAGCGTTGAACAACGCCTGGCAACACTCGAAGGCGAAATCGCCGCCCTGCGCTCGCAACTCGACACCGATACACTCGCTAAGGCGATTGCGGCCGAGATCGTAGCACAACAGAAGAAGGCGATGCAACCGCCCACGCCCGATGAGGCCGTGGCCACCATCACCGAGAAATTTGAGCTCGACGAGGCTACACAAAAGGGCGTCACCGAATTGCTCGATACCCAACGCACCGAACAAGAAGCCTTCTTCAAGAAGATGCGCGACGGTGAAATCCCACGCGAAAACATGCGCGACGAGATGACCAAGATGCGCGAAACCCACCGTGCCGCGATGGCTGAACTGCTCACCGAAGAGCAGGTCGACGCGCTGCGTCAAGCGATGCGCCCACCGATGTCAAATCGTGGCGGCATGTCCGGCGGCAACTGGGGACGTGGTGGAGATCGCGGCGGAGATCGCGGCGGCGACCGTGGTGGTGACCGCCCAGGTGGCCAAGGCGGCGAACGTCCTGGTGGTCAGGGCGGCCGCGCCGACTTCTGAACCACACGAAAGATAGGAGCCCACCATGATGCGTTCTGTCCTCCTGCTTAGCTGTGCGCTTAGCGCAGTGTGCGGCGCCGATGACTACCAAAGTAGCGACGGCACCGCGGGCTTGGGCGTGCGCACCGGGCCCGTTCCGCTGGATGTCCAGGCCGCCAACGGCCTGGCGCCCGGCGAGGGCACCATGGTACGGCGGGTGATCCCCTGGGCACCCGCCGGCACCATCGGTCTGCAACGCGGTGACGTGATCGTTGCGGTCGACGGCGTCCCCACTGACAGCCGCCGTGATCTGCGACAAGAAGTTTGGGCCAACAGTCCGGGCACCGATTTTGAACTCACCGTGCTACGCGATGGCGAGCAGTTGACCTTCACCGGCGAATACGGCCGCATTCCCGACTTCATCGTCGAACGTCTGCACCTGCCGTCTGAGCACTGGGAAGATCACGTCGAACAACGTCAGCGCGAGCTCTTGGCCGATATGGCCAGCAACCTCGATACCGCCCAGGCCGCCGTCCAGCGGCACCAAGCTGAGACTGCCGCCGCCGCTGGCCTCCCGCCGCTGCGCTACGATCAAGACACCGGTAAAACTGGCGCCAAGTTTGGCGATAAAGATGCCCGCGTCGTTCTCGGCCTCAGCGCCGCCCCTTCGCCCTGGTCTTTCTCCTTCCACTGGTCGCACGTGGCAGCCCGGCCACAGGACACCGAACTATGACCCGCAGTCTGATCCAATGCCTCGTTGTGTTCGCGATGCTGGTGTCGCTAGGTGCCGAAACGCGACCACCCAGCCTCGGCCTCAGTGTCGACCTGCAAGACGCCGACCCACTGGCAGCCGTTCCCGGATTGCGCGTATCGCAAGTGCGCGCCAACTCCAACGCGGCGCGCATCGGGATCGCCGTTGACGACCGCCTGCTGGTGATCGACGAGCGCACGATCGCCGCCGCTAGCGACCTCCAAGCCGTGATGGCAGGCAAGAAGGCCGGCGACAGCATCGCGGTCTCGGTTTTGCGCGGGGCCAACACCCTGCAACTGACCGGTACCCTTGAGGCCAGCACCGGCGTGCGCGAAATCGCCGAACGGGCTGAGGCCCTGGCGGCCCAAGTAGCCGCCATCGGCGACCCAGCGGCACGACCCCGCTACAGCCTCAGCGATCTCCTGGTGATCTTGCGCCAGATCGAGCACGACCTGCCCGCAGCGGCAGCCGAGTTCAAGCGCGTATACCCAAACGGCCGCTTCAAGATCGCGATCAGCATCGATATCGACAGCAACAGCAGCGACGAGGCAACCCAAGCCGAGCCCCAGAAGCCTGCTCCCACAGCTGACCCGACAGCCGACCCAAAGGC
>JAQIBG010000082.1 GCA_027859175.1 Planctomycetota bacterium
ATGCGCATCCTGGCCCATGCCGCGACCTGCCTCACCAAGTGGCATGCCCTCGATGAGCAGCCGGCGCTGGGCACCGAGTCGGTGGCGCTGTTTCAAAGTGAGTGGCGGGCCAGCCGCAATCCACCGGACACCACCACCAAAACCATGATCGCGATGCCGGCCCGCGCCGGCCTGCGCATCGGTGTGCCAATCCCGGGTCGTGATGAAGCAACGACGGCAGTCCCCGGCCGCACCGGCCCCGGGCCGGCCAACATGGCTGATTTCCTCAGCGCAGCTGGGCTTGCACTACCGGCGCCCTTGGCCTCCTTGCCGTTACCCCCCTACCCCAGTGGCGACCCCTGGTACCAACCCGGTAACGTGTACATCACCCACGACATGATCGTCAATTATCACGAAACCAGCCTCAAGATGATCATGCGACACGCGGCCGAAAATCCTTACGATTGGTCGAGTCCGCGACCGATGAACCGCATGCTGATGACCGACTTCCCGCTGATGCAGTGGGACGTCATCGATAATCCGAGTCGTTCCTTCGATACCGCAGGCGGGTCGCCCTCAAGCCCACGCCAGCGCCTCACCGGCACCATCACCGGCACCGTGGGCGATCCCAATATCGGCCGCATCACCGCCCAACAGTGGCGCCCGATCGCCGCCGATGACATCACCAACTTCGGACCCAACGCCTACGGCACGGTCCACGATTGGGATCAACTCAAAGGCGAGATCAGCCACTTCAGCCTGACCGCAGCCTTCGATCCAGCCGAGCGCTGTCGCGAACTGGTGTTCTGGTCGGTAGACTGGACCGCCTTCGAAGACGTGGAAACCGCACGCTCAGCACCAGTAGATGCCAGTCGCTACCCCAAAACCGCTCCGCACTTGGTGCCACTGGCCACCGAAAGCGGCACGGCCTGGGAGCGCAGCTTCACCTTGGGCCTAATGGGCCAGCCCTACCAACACCGAAATTATCCCTACCTGCGGTTTGAAGACATTTCTCAGCCGGCCTTCCGCAACCCCGAGAAGCGCCTGCTGTATATCACCTCGGTGGCCGATCGCGGCACCAGTGATGGCATCCGTCACATCACCATCGGCCTCGATGATCGCGGTCACACCGAGCAGTGGCGCGGCTACGAAGCCTATACCAACGAATCAAACAACGGCGCCGACGCCCCCGATGCCTACTTCAGCCACCCCAAACCGGTGTACGGCGGAGCCGAGGCCATCCCCCGCTCCGATCCAAAGGCCGTTTTCTCAGGCCTATTCGGCGCCGACCGCGATGCCGACGGCGTGCTCGATCGGGGCCCGCTGCCGGCCTCAACCCGGATGCGCGCGGTGGAGGTGGCTCGCTACACCATCTACGATCCGCGCCTCCACCTGAGGTTGAAGTGATGCCTAGCCGCCCCACCCTCGGCTTCACTATGATCGAGCTGATGATCGCCATCGGCCTCGGCCTGCTGGTGGCCATTGTCGCCTACGCAAGCTTCGCCACTGCGGCCGAGACCATCACCACTGTCCGTCGCATGGCGCTCGACAATCGCCTGATGCGCGCCGGTGTCGCAGCAGCACTCGACGAAGTCGACTATTGGACGGTCTACGACGACCCAGACGACACCGCCAATCAAGGTCTGCGTCAAATCCAACGCGGCGATGGTTTTGCCGCCCCCGACATGACCACCGGCCTGCCCTTCACCGCCCTACAAGCGATCCCACTGCGGCTTGAGACGGCGCCAGCGGGCTGGCAGTTACGCGCCACTGATCCGGCCTTGGCGAGTGAGGCCGACCTGACCAGCGACGCCTGGCTGGCCAGCGCCGACGCCGATCGCGGTTTTGATCCACGCCGCCCCTACCAAGCCAACGATCCGCGCCGCTGGTATCACGGCAATATCGCCGAGATGAGCCTCAGCGATCGGCGCTTCGGGCGCTACGCACTGTTTGATAACCAGCACAAGAATCCGCGCCTTGGCTACGGCCACGATCCACGCGAAATCCGCCAGCTCGATCGCTGGGGCCGCGAGATGGAGCCAGGCGCTGCCACCTCGCGCGATCCCAACTCGCCGGTTGGGGCTCCGCTGTTCCGCGCCTTAACCGGTCCGTATGGCGAGATCGATGGAACACGGGTCCCATCCCGGGTCCACACTTGGCACGGTAACCAGCTGATATTTCTTCACGACGCCATGGGTAATTATGGCCTGTGCGATTACGTACCTGCCAACGCCATGCTGGCGACCCACGGCACCTACGCCCAACTGCCGCGCTACGGCAACAAACCAAACAACCGCTTTATCGGAACCCACGACGACCACCACTTCGCGGAGAGCCTGGCGGAGGTTCAAGCCCGCTGGGCCAGCCAGGGCTTCAAGCAGCCCTATGCAACAGCCCTCGCCCAGGGCACGATCGAAACCCCCAGGGATGGCTACCTCCGCATCGACGAGCAGGCCGAGGTCCGCTTTACCGGCCTCCCGGCCATCGGCAGCGGATTCGGCGACTTTTTCCCCGAGTCATTCCTGGCCCCGCAGGCAAAGAATTCCAGCAACGCTACCGCCGCCACCCTGCGCAGCGCCTCGAGCCGCAGTATCCCCCTGATACCGGTCAGCCCTTACACCGGTGCCTGGGTGGTTGGCTACCTACACGAGTTCCCAACCCAGTGGGGTGACACCGGCGGCGCACCCAACTCAAGCTTGAGTCTGGAGCGCATCATGACCCACCACCGCTCGCGGTGGATGAACCGCGCCAATCAAACCTTTCAGCTCACCGTGATGATGAACCGCATGACAGCAGTCAGCCCGCTGCTGGCCCACCGACCAAAAGACTGGCCGATCCTGCAGCTGCAGACCCAACGTTTCCTCAATAACGGGCGCTTCGTCAACAATATGCGCGTCCGCTGGACCGACCCCGCGAGCAACGAAACCGCCGAGATCAGTTTCAATGGGCTCGGCACCACCCTGCGCGGCGCGCGTCAGCAACGCCGGCCCGGTGGCGGCTGGGCCGCTTGGTACGGCCCCGGTGACTCTCGAAATAACGAAACACTGGATGCTCCGCCATGACCAGCTCTTCGCGCTCCGGATTCTTGCTGATCGTGGTTGCCGGCATCCTCGCCCTGCTGGCAGTGATGTGCCTAACCTTCGTGACGCAATCGCGCAGCGACGCCGAAGAGGCCAGTGATCTCGATCGCCGGGTTCAGGCTCGCCTGATGCTCGGCGCCGGGCTCGCCTACATCCAAGAATCGAGCCGCCTCGGCTGGGACCTGCGCGACGACGATTCTGCCACCGCCGCCAACGAGGCCACCACGCCCAGTTGGTCGAGCCGCTACCCCAGCCTGTCCGATCCAAACAACCTGATCCACGAAGAAGCCTTCGGCTGGGTTGACGTGCGCAATGGCCAGATCGGGCCGCTTACCCGCGATTACGATGGCGACGGCGCCTACGACCCGCGCTTCAGCACCACCTTGATTGAAGACTCCAATGCTGACGGCATTGCCGACCGGCCGGCGTGGCCGGCGGTGGGCAGCGTGTGCCGTGCGCCGCTGCACCGGCTACGCCGGCCGCCCTTCGCGATTCAGCCCTTGGCCACGCCCAACCCCATCGTCCAAGATCCCAGCGCGGCCGACTTCGGTCTGCCACTACTGCGCCGTCCTGATCCGCAGCCTCTCCTTGATTCTACAGTCGCCTCTACGGCGCAGGCGCGCTGGCACGATCACCGCACCGGAGACCCCGAACCGGATATGGCGAGCTTCAACCGATCCTGGTTTCGCATCCACCGCGACGGCCCTGCCACCTTCGTTGTCACCTGCGGTGCCGGCATGACCCTGGGCTTCGCCGATTGGGACGAAGTTCGCGGGGCCGGCATGGAGGCCAGCTTCGGCGGGCAGCGCAACATGTTCGAAGATGCCCTGGCTCAGGAAGTGCGGCTCCACTTCCGCTGCGAATGGTCACCTGCGGTTTCGGGCGCTGCCAGCGGTCAGCACAAGTCTTACCCGCGCGACAATGAGTCGTGGCCAACCCACCCCAATAGCTTCGGCAACAAATCCAAAAGCAACACCGATGCAGACGACCGCGCGCTTGACCCCGGCGTCAAGAGCGCCAACCAGGGAGGCACGATCCAGTGGATCCAACGACTCGAGACCCCGCCGGCGGTCTGGTGATGGCAACGCGCCGCGGCCTCACCCTGATCGAACTCCTGGTGGTGATCGCCATCATCCTGGTGCTGGCCGGTATGATTTTGGGCGCCGCGAGTATGGTTCGTAAAAAAGCGCGCGAAGCGGTTACCACGCAACGCTTGAGTGAGGTGCTGCGCGCAATTCGGACCGCGCCGGGGGGAGATCGCGGCGGAATGGCCCAGTACCTGCACCAAAGCATGGACGCGCTGGCACCGGGGGCGATCCCCGGCGTGGTGCGCTTCAAGCAAGACCAGCGCTTCAACGAGTACATGCCCGAACTGGGCTCGTGGCTGGTCCAACCGCTAGCAGACCACACTTTCGCCAGCCCCTGGGGCCAGATCCCATCCGACGACGCAACGAGCGATCCAAGCCGCATCCCGCCGCCAAGCGCACCGCGGCCGGTGCTCGAGGCGCATGGCCTCAGCGACTTCTCGGCGGCACTATCGGCACACTGGCTGCAACTCGCCGATCGCATCCTGCCACCTGACGATGCGGCCACCGTCGGCGTGAACGAAAGCGTGGCCGCCTACTTCGGTGATCGCTCGCCCAAGCGGCCCTGGAACGATGCCTGGGGTCGGCCCTTGGTGGTGGCCTACGCCATGTACCAACCGCGGCGCAACGTCTCAATCAGGGTCCGCGAGGTGGTGCTTACGGCCCGCGGCGGCAGCGGCACCAACAACAGCACCGGCGACTATCGGATCCGGCAAGACCTCTACCTCAAGCGCGCCGAATCCGCCTATGGCTTCACCCGTGCGTTCTACCTCAGCGCCGGCTCGATCGGCCCGGTATTGCCTGCGACTATGTCTGAGGCCCAACTCGCAAACCCCAGCACCGACTGGACCACCCCCGACACCGGTCTGTTCGATCACATGTGGGACGCGATCAACCAGGCCGCCAACACCGATCCCGCCGGCCTTGAGTTGTGGCGCACCGACCCCACCACCACGCCGCTGGTCAACGCCTTCACCGACGCGCCGTGGGGTGAGGTGCACCGTGGTGACCGTGGTGGCGCACCGCGCTTCATCACCGCGCCGAGCGTCATCAAGTAAGGCACACTGCCTCAGATGCTGGGAGCCTGCAAGCGTTCGAGACCACTCTCGCGCAAAGGATGCACAACACTCGCGAGTGGCTCGTCTGTTTGCATCCGGCGCAGCAGCAGCTCACCTGCAGATCGACCCAATGGTCGCCAATCCTGTGAATAAGTGGCCATCGGTGTGATGCCACTATGCGGATCAGCAAAGGTGATCAGGCTGAGATCGCGCGGGATCACCAAGCCGAGTCGCTCGGCTACGGTCGCCACGTCTTGGGTATTCTGCTCGTTGTAGCCAATGAACGCCGTCGGACGCTCAGGGTCCCCGATCCAACCGGTAACGAGCTCTTGGGTCCGCGCTGAAGCCCCGGTCAGCAACAGCGGGCTCAACCCAGCCTGGGCCATCGCTGCAAGGTAGGCGTCGCGACGGTCGATACTGGAGTAATGCAATGACTCCTCGTTCTCAAGCGCGCGATCAAGGTAGGCAATGCGACGGTGACCCAAGTCCACCAGGCGACGCACCGCGCTACTCGCGGCAGCGGCCTCGTCAAAGTAGGCGCCGTCCTGATCTTTATGGACGTTGATCCACACCGCTGGGATGCGGTAGCGATCGATCGCGTCCTGGAGGTGGGGCGGAAAGTGGTAGTGGTAGTTCACCAACAGGCCGTCCACCACCAACGATTGCAGGATGTCAGGTATGAAGGCTTCATCGGCCAGGCGATCGTCGTCGAGCACCGTCACCATAAGCTTGAGGTCCGCCGCGGCGAGCGCGTCATGAATGCCGTGCAGCAGGTGCTGAGGAATATGCGAGAACCGTTCGCTACCGAGAACCAAGGCAACGGTGCCAACCTTGCCGTGCGCAACCGCGCGCGCCTGCGCGTTCGGGCGGTAACCCATCCGGGCGGCCATCGCGAACACCCGCTCCACCGTCGCCGCCTTGTAGGGCTTGCCCTTCTCGTTGAGAATCTCGCTGACGGTGCGCATCGACACCCCGCACGCCTCCGCGATATCCTTGAGGGTAACGGCAGAGCGCCCCTTACGACGGCCAGGAGGCTGCGCTGCGGCGCTATCTGTTTGGGGCGTAGATACCATGTCCTCGCGAATTTATTGGCTGCGGAGGCCTGGCGCAAGGATCCCCCAAGCAAATCACCCATCCTGTTCATCACCTCGCAGGGCACGCGCCCTCGAGACGCATCAACAGGACCGCGCGATCACCCCTTCAGCTATCATCCACGCCATCGCCTCGGCGCCGGTGTGCTGCCCGGTACGCGCATGCCTCCTTTCAGGATTGTACCCCGATCGCCACGGCGTGGTCCTCAACGACACGCCGCTGGATCCCGAACTCCCGACCTTGGGTAAAGCCTTCGCCGCCGCCGGCTACGCCACTGCCTGGGTCGGCAAGTGGCACGTCGATGGCAACGGCCGCACCAGCTACATCCCCCGCGAACGCCGCCAGGGCTTCCGGCACTTCGCGGCCCTGGAATGCAGCAATGACTACAACAACTCACGCTACTACCTAAACGACGACCCAACTCCGCGCACCTGGGATGGCTACGACGCCCAGGCCCAGACCGATCACCTGTGCGCGTGGCTGGATCAGCGCGATGCCACCCAACCCTTCTGCGCGTTTCTGAGCTGGGGCCCACCACATAGCCCCTACCACACCGCCCCCGAGGCCGACCGTGCGCGCTACGTCGCTGAATACCTCGCACTCCACCCCAACGTCCCCACGGCCAATGCCGACCAAGCCCGGAGCAGCCTGGCCGGATACTACGCTCACTGCACCGCGCTGGATCGCTGCTTCGGGCAGCTACTCGATCACCTCGACACGCTCGGCCTGAGTGACACCACCATCGTAGTCTTCACCAGTGACCACGGTGACTTCCTGGGCAGCCACGGCATGTGGGACAAGCAGGGCCCGTGGGAGGAGAGCCTGCGAGTGCCGTTCTTGATCCGTGGCCCCATGTTACCCGCCGGTCGCAACGCCAGCCTGCTGAGCACCGTCGACCACTTTCAAACCCTGGCCGCACTCTGCGGTGTCGAGGCGCCGCCCGAGGCCGCGACCTCAGCACCGAGCTTCGCACCGGCACCGCCCCTCCAGACAACGCCGCTCTGTGCGCCGCCTACCACACCTTCGGCAACTGGCCCTTTCAGGCCGCGCGCGATGGCGTGAACCCGCTGATGGCCGCGCGCTACTTCCGCGGCCTGCGTGATGAACGCTGGCTGTACTGCGAAGACCCTGCGTGGCTCCTTTACGACTGCGACACCGACCCTACCAGCAGCACAACCTGATCGGCGACCCCCGCACCACCGACACCCAGGCCGCCTGCGCGGCGCACCTACACCAGCGCCTCGCAGCGGTCGGCGACGAGTTCCTACCCGACGGCGCCTACGCCAAACGCTGGGGCTACCCGGTGGGGCCCGGTGGCACGCTGAGCACCAGGGGCTAGCAGTCTGAAATTTGCCACAGCAAGCCCAGCAGGTCTGAGACACAGCCCCCGTACCACCCACGCCGCCGTCAAGAGCCGTGCACACCGTTTGCTGTAAGTGCCTGACCGAGCGCCCCTTCCAAGACTATATCCGTTGAAGACGCCAAAATCCATTTCAGCTCCTTCAGCGCCCTCAGTTCCCCAGACGAGGGGATCGTACGCGCACGGACCTTGAGCTTGATGCGATAGAGATCTAACCGCAATGAACCTGGAACGCGTGCATCTACGGCGGCCAGTACCTGCCCTGCCGTATCCCCCACAATAACCCAATCGTCAGAGCGGAGCCCCGTCTCTGCACACAAAGGAACACCGATGATAGCAGCAAGAAGTGCCATTATCACCGCAAATGTTCTTAGATCACCCATCGCCCCCTCCGTGGCCGCGTCCGGCTATGCGTGTCCGGGCTTCTCTCCTGTATATAAATTTCTGGCTCCTCTGGTTCATATTTTTAAAAATATGATAAGAGGTAATCAAAGTACATATTAACTATCTCAAATATCAACATAAACAGACTCCTTGACGCTGCAGGACATAGGCATCAACCCTCCCCTTCTCTTCGCCCCCATGTCCCGAACAAGGAACCCTGTCATGCTGAAAAACACACTACCACTCGCCGTTCTCGTCGCCCTTCTCTGTGGCTGCGGAAGCAGCAGCGACAGCAACCCCTCGAGCGATCCCGGCCTCGGACTCAACGGCACGTGGACAGCCACAAACTACCGCGACACCACCAGTACCTTCACAGCCACAATCGTAAACAGCACTTTCACAGTCAACCATCCAACTCAGGGCACGCTCGCTGGCACACTGACGCGAAATGGGAACCATGTGGTACTCAACATTCCGGACACTGGTGACGACGGCTCAAGTCAGGTCGCGTTCGAACTCGTCACCGAGAACGAGGGAGTGGGCATCGAGAGCTGGATAGCCAATGGCGCCACAAGTGGCGACAACAGCGACATGAGCGGCATGCACATCCTTCGTGATGGCTCCACCACTACCCTGCCAACGCTCGTTAGCGCCGACCTTGACGGCACCTGGACGTTTTCCGTGGAAGGACCGGATGGCGCATCTACCCGGACCTTGACCATCTCCGGTACCGACATCACCGGAGACGACACAGGCACAGTCTACTTTAGCGACAATATCGCCGGCCTGGCCCTTGATCTCGACAACCCCGGCGACGAAAATGGGCCACTTATTGCGATTTGCCTACCCAGCGCAGGATCAATCGCCGGCGCAGGGCAGTACTTTGAATCAGCCGTGCGCCAAATGGTGTGGGTTTCAGCAGAACTCGCCGGACCGACCGCAACCCAGTGAGTCGAGCCTACAATAATACCCAGGTCACCATCGCAATTGCCACGTGACCCAAGGCCGACAACACCTCTGCTGAGCAGTATTTACGTGAAAGATTCTGTGATCCTCGGTCAACGATTGGCCGAGGATCACCTTATTGACCAGTAGAAACCACTCTGAGACACGCTCGTTCCCCACTCAAGTCGCTCTTGACGGCTCCTCTGCGCTAGCCAACCGTCTAGGCGAATAGTGTGATCAGCCCCAACCTTAGCACATCCTCAAGAAGAGACTTCGCAGTGGTCATGGCCCTCCATGCGCAGCCACAGCCGTCTCATCAGCACCGCCAAAGGGCACTAGGCAGCCCGCGCCGCCGGCGATGCCACGCGCCTACTGAGATTGCGGCTGGAGTCATGCAGGGACATGCGCCCAGCGGAGCACTCATCTCCGTCTCAGTCGGGCATCACTAGGGTGAAATCACCAGAATCGGTATCCCAGACACCAAGCTCTTGACCAAGCTTGGGCAGGCAGATAAATCGAGTGCCGTCGATCTCGGTCTGGTGGTGATGATGGAAGTGGCCAAAGAACCAGAAGCGTGGCCGATAGGTCAAACCGTGCCACAAGCGGGCCAACTGAGACTCACCACAGTCATCCTTGGGGCCTGCCGTGAAGCCACGGAAAATAATATTTTCCGGCACATCATAGGCGAAAGCAGGGTTGGCGTGAATCCCGATACCAATACCAGCAGGACAACTGTGGGTAACGATCGCCGCAGGCCGCTCAGCATTAAAGCGCTCGACGGCAGCGTCGGCTTGGTCCGCCAGAATATAATTGGTGGTATGCCGCCGCCGACTGCCGCGCTGGGGTCGGTCAACATTGAGCGCGCCGCCGAGAAAACCCACCTTGGACCCCGCAAACACACGCACACTGCCACGATCCTGGTAATGGAGACATCGCTCATCGACCCATCGCCGGGTTTCACGCCGTTTAACCATCTTACGGAGCCAGCGATGGTCTTCATGGTTGCCGCATACCGCATGCACCGGCACGGCGTAAGCGAAGTGAGCGTGCCTACGCATCAACGGGCGATAGAAGCCGAAATCACCAGCCTGCAGAACCGCGTCTACGCGATATCGATCACGCGCCCAGGCCACCACCAGTGCCAATCCTTCTTGGTCGCCACCTAGCGCGCAGTCACCACAACACGCCAGCAACACGAAGCTGCCACCCAAAGGGTGGCCAGCTGTCGTCCTATCGTGCAGGTCGTGAGGCCTGTTGTGACGCAGGGGCAGGAGAAATTAGGCAATAAACATCGGAAAGGCCGGCCAGTGAGCGAGCGGCAAGCCGCTATCTTGCTCAACAGGGGTGGGACACTGAGACTGAATCGAATCAGTACGTGTCCTCGTCTGCTCGCTAAGCATTACCATGTCACGGACTTTCACCGTTTACTCCTTGCCGGCTTTTACCGGCGCTCTCTACGTGTCCTCGTCTGCTTTAGTACGTGTCCTCGTCTGCTTCTGTTCCCAGTAATGTGGATCGAGCAGCCCTAATCGATCGCATAAATGAGTCAGGGAGTAAGATCGGCCTTTTGCTTGACTCATTAGAGTTTTTCGAGCCGTATGATCAGGTTGAATGGGAAAACGATGAGCAGCAGAAAAACTTTGACAGTCTAGCGGAGGAGTCAGGGGAGACTATGGATCTAATCATGTCTGAGCTCTATTGGTATAGTGAAGAGTAGTGGGTGGCGGCATTGGCATGGCGCATATCCATTCCTCCTGCCCTGTGTTGTAAAATGCCGGCGCGAGCTATCGCTACTCGATGAAGAGTAATGCCTTTGTTGCCGGTATGAATCGGAGGGCCTGCTACTGCGATAACGTAGCATGGAGGTAAGCACTCAGTCGCTTGCGATGGCCTCAGTGGCCCGCTGCGTCATAAGCCAGAGGCGATCGTCGAAGGCTGCTAGTCACCGCATCATCAACCCGCCGCCAACCTACTGGCACAGTGGCGGCTGTTTTAAAAGTGCGAAAGATTGCGGACACAACCAGCGGAGACATCAGGCCCTGCCAGGGCACCGGATGCCGGCACCACTATACGGCCGAACCCTGAGCACCGATGGCACTATCGTCTGACGGGGATTCCTGGGAATACGCTCTGTTCGTACCGCCGAGTGGTTGCATGATTATTTGCGCCACACACCGTTATTTCGCGCAAGATCAGAATTATGCACCCCACACTACCTTTTGCATAGCCTAAATTCGTTGCTGTGGCCATAGCTGACGGCCAAGTGGCCTGGCTTGATCGATATGACGCACTCACAGATAAAGTCCTCTACCAGGAGTGCGGTGCTCAAAGTGCCCATGAAGGGGAGATCGCCCGCTGAGATGCCAACGGGGAATACAAAAGCAGGAGAATCGAGGTGAATCTCTAAGCCCAGTTTACAGATGGTATTTAGGATCGGAGTATTCCAGCCAGAAGCCGATGGCTCTGAGCAATCGTAGGCTGATGCGCCTATCCACTTCGGTGGTTTCATGGCCATAACGGATCGCCAGCGGGCCCGTCTATCTTTGATTACAAAGGTGCTAATGAATGCATCAATATGAATGGCTGCTTCATTGTCTAGATTTGGAAAACTCGTCATCATATAGCGAGATGCCTAACACTTCAGTCAGGAGCGGCCGGCAGCACGTCAACCAGCGACACCCAAAGGTTTAACCAGATAATAGGCCGAAGGCCCTGTCGCGATAGGCTGAATACCGGCCGCTGTGTACAAAAATTCATCGCCCTTGCCAGGCCTGTCAACGCTCACTCACAGAGAAAACGAGGACACGTGTTGATTTGACTCCAACGCAGCGTCCCAGCCGGTACAGTAAGATAGCGCCTTGCCGCTCGCTCACTGGCCGCTCTTTTCCGGTATTTCTTGCCTAATTTTTCCTGCCCCTGCGTCACAACGGGCCTCACGACAGAACGACAGTTGGCCACCCTTTGGGTGGCTGCTGCATGCTGCAGGTGTTTTATGGTGACTTCGCGCTAGGTAGCGC
>JAQIBG010000142.1 GCA_027859175.1 Planctomycetota bacterium
CCATCATCCATGGCCGCAAGAGCTACGAGGATTTCGGCAAGCCCCTACCCAAGCGCCGCAACATTATCGTGACCCGGCAGAGCGACTATCAGGCCGAGGGCTGCGAGGTGGTCCACGACCTTGACGCCGCCATCACCCTGGCCCGCAGCAGTGACCCCGAGCCCTTCATTCTGGGCGGGGCCGAGATCTACCGTCTTGCGCTGCCGCAGGTAACCCGCCTGTATCTCACCGAGATCGACGCCGAGCATATGGGCGACACCTACTTTCCAGCGGTCACCGAATCCGAGTGGACCGAAACCGATCGCCGCACCGACGGCATCTTGACCTTCCGCACCCTGGAGCGCCTCGCATGAGTGACCAGAGCCAGACCCGCCGCTCTGAGGACCTGCCCTCGCAGAGCCTCGGCACCCGGCGCGAGACGCCTTTCACCTACACGCCGAGCCTGCTCGAAGCGATCGCCTACACCGGCGGCGGCAGCGGCAGCTGGGTGAGCCTCAACGCGCTACGATTTACCAGTCTGTGCCCGGTAACCGGCCAGCCCGACTGGGCCGAGATCACAATTAATTTCTTACCAAAAGAAAAATTGATCGAATCCAAGGCCCTCAAGGAATACCTCGGCTCGTTCCGCATGCACGGCGACTTCCACGAAGACGTGATCCGCATCATCTGCGACGACCTCGCCGCCTGCATCGCACCGCGCTACATCGAAGTGCTCGGCCACTTCGACAGCCGCGGCTCGGTCGCAATCTGGCCTTACGCCCAATACGCCGACGCAAACGATCAGCAAGCCCAAGCCCTGCGCGAACACCGCTTTCTCAATTACAGCCCCGGCTGCTGGGCCGCCGATCCGCGCACCGTGCGCTAAAGCAATTAAGCGGATCCCGCCAGACGCTGCGTTAGATCGTAGCAGGCGATGGCGGCGGCGGTGGCGAGATTCATGGACGAGTTGTGGCCGTGCATTGGGATGTGCACGCAGGCCTCGCTTGCGGCGATCAACTCGGGTGCCACCCCGTGCTTTTCGCTGCCCACGATCAGGCACATGCGGTCGCCTGCTTGGACCGCCAACTGCGCTAGCGGCACGCTGGTAGCAGTGAGTTCG
Source organism: Planctomycetota bacterium (assembly GCA_027859175.1). GTDB lineage: Bacteria > Planctomycetota > UBA11346 > UBA11346 > UBA11346 > GH22. Next base: position 1,100 of record JAQIBG010000142.1, read on the forward strand.
AGACTGACAAGGCGATAGCCCTGGGCGCGCAAGCCTCCGAGACACGACTGTGGATCGGCGTGCTGGGTGAAGGGCACGTGGCGCTCAGCGCCGCGCGCTAAACGGTTGATCTTGGTATTCGGCGGCACTGGCGAGGAGCCGGTGCAATGCACGGCTTCAAGCCCCAAAGCATCGGCCACGCGAAACAGGCTGCCGATATTCATCGGCACCACCACATCGTGGGCCAGCAGGCACAGCGCAAAACGCGGCCCAGCCACATGGTCGTCGTGTTCAAGTTGACGCGGCGCCGGGGGGCTCACCACAAGAAGAAGACGGCAACTGCAGCGCCAACGATGGCCACTGCCCAAGCCACCCACAGCCACGTCGGCACGGGGCGCGAGCGCTGCATCTCATTCATCGACGAGGTGCGCTTACGATCGGTTTTAAGGTCCTGACTACGCCGCGTGGCAGCCTCGCGGATGCTCTCGGTTAGCTGCCGATCGTCGGCCGGAATCGCCGCAGCGCCGCCAAGCGAGCCGGCACCATCGCGCAAGGCATCATAAATCAGCTTCGACGCCTTGTTCTCGTCGGGGCTCTCGGCCTCTTCGTCGATGGTCTCGAACAGCGCCTTGCGCTTGTCGTCGCTCATGGCTGGGGCTCCGGGGCCGGAACAGGCTGCTCCGGGGCATCAGCAGGGGCTGGGCTCGCGGCCGATTCTGACGCCGGCGCTGGTTGAGCCGCAGCCAGGTTGACCAAGCGGATTTCCGCTGGGGCCTGGCTCAAGTAACTGCGCATCACGCGCAGCAGATCAGAACGAGTCACCGCAAGCACACGCTTCTCATAGGCCAGATCTTGCTCCAATCCACCTCGGAGCAGCAGTGCGCGCGCATGCACACTCAGCGCCGCGCGCTGATCTTCGAGCGCCAACACCCGGCCAACCACGCAACTTGCCTTGGCAGCATCGAGTTCGGCATCGCTTACGGCCACGCCTTCTACCGCCAATTCTTGCTCGAGCCGGGCCACCGCCTCGCGCAGTGCGGCGGTTACCGCCTCGCGCCGCGACTCCGGCATCAAGGCCCGCACCGACCACAAACCACGGGCCTGAAAAGACTCAACCGACACCTGCAAGTCTTGCACCGGTAACTGATCCTCACCCAGCGCGCGCCCAATCCGACCCGAGCTGCCTTGGTAGCCGGCCAGCAGCGCGGTAACCACGTCGAGCGCGGCGCCATCTTCGCCAAGGGCCTCAACTGGCGGGCCCGGCCACGCCAAGGCAACCGCGCTCGCTTGGCGATCCCAAGTTAAGGTCGTCACCGAGGGCGGTGCCGAATCAGGCCACGGCAAACCCTCTGGCTGCCAGGCGGTGCCAGCCGGAATGACCGGGTCTTGACTCAGGAGACGGCGCAACTCGCCCAGCGCGTACGCGGCATCAAATTCGCCATACAAACTCATGACCATGCGCTTGCCCACCGCACTCGCCTGCAAGTGATCAAGCAGGGCTTCACGATCGATATCAGCAAGGGTTTCGCGGGTGCCAAACAGGGGGGCCGCCGCGTAGTGATCACCCAGCACCGACTGATGGGTTGCACGCAACACCACCGCATCCCAATCGCCACCGTGTTTGGCCATCGCCAACTCGGCCAGCGTTGCCTGCTTGAGCCGCGCAATGTCTTCATCGGGCAAGGCAGCGCGGCTGACGATCGACACCAACACCGCCATGCCAACACCAACGTCGTCAGGGAAGCAGGTCAGCGACAGCTCGGTCATATGCACATCTGTGCGCGACGAGAGGGTCATACCCTTCACCGCCAGCGCCTGCTGCAGGGCATCGCCGGTCAGATCATCAGCGCCTTCGACTAAGAGCCGAGCCAGCAACGCGGTTTCACCGGCATGGCCGGGCCGATCACTGGCGGCACCACCGGCGATGGTAATCTGCACATGCGCCAAGCCGATTGGCAAGCGACGGTACAGCACACGCAAGCCCGACGCCACTTCTTCGATTTGCGGCGGCACATCGGCCAAAGTCAGACCGCGCTCTTCGGCTGACTCCGAAGCCGACTCGCTACCCAAGGGGCGAATCACCACCTTCGACCGGTTGCGCCCGTTCGGATGCAACCAGCTGCCAGCAACACGCTGCACGTCAGCCACGGTCACGGTGGCAACGGCATCAAGGAATTGTTCGCCATACGTGGGCACACCAACCATGCGCTCCCAGCGCTCGAGGTCGGCGGCAATCGCGGCCACGCCCGATTGCGCGGCGATGCGCTCGCGCAACAGCAAGCGCTTGGCGGCGGTCAGTTGATCTTCGCCAGGGCCCGCGCTGGCCAATTGATCCAACACCTGCTGGACCGCGAGCCAAGCCGCCGCGCCACGTTCGGGGAAGGGGTTGTAGCTGAGGCGCAAGATGCTGGGCTGATCGGGCTCGGCATCGAGAACGGCGGCGCAGTCAGCCGCCAGCTGGTCGTCTTGGAAAGCTCGCGCCAAGGCGGACGTGCGCGGGTCGGCCAGCAAGTGTGCGATCACGGCAATCACCGCGTGATCGCGCTGCTCGGGCGAACACACCCGCCACGCATACACGTGACGCTCCTGCAAGGCCGGGCCAGCGGTGACATGGTGGCGGTCTTGGAACTGCGGCGGCTCGTCAGCCGTATCAGCGTAATCCCAGCCAGACACCGGCAGGGCCGCAAAGGCAGAACGGACCTGCGCCCGCACCCGCTCAACATCTACATTGCCAACCACCACCACCGTGGTGTTGGGAGCACTATAGCGACTGCGATGATAGCGCCGAACGCTGTCGAGATCGAGTGTCCCCAACTGCTCAGTGAGGCCCAGCAGGGGCAGCCGTGCCGGATGTTCGCGCAGCACCGTGCTCAACACGGCCTGCCGCTCCACGGCCACGGCATTATCACCGGCCGCTTTAAGGTCCTGCAGGGTTAGTTCGCGCGCCTGAACCACCGCAGCGGCATCGTAGTCGCGATGACTCAGAACGCCGGCCAGCAGATGCAGACCCGGCTCCACGAAGCGATCACTGGTGGTGAGGCTGAAGCTGGTTGCGCCCGCACTCAGACGCGCCCGCAAGCGATCGGCTGCCTGCAGCTCGGCGTGGCCAGCAATCCGACCCGCACGCACCGCGTCGGTCAGGATCCGCATCACCACGCCGCTCACGCCGCTTCCGAGCAGTTCACCCTCAAAACTCGGCCCGGCGGTGACAAAGGCCCGCAGTTCAACGGCATGCGTCAGAGCGCGATCATCCACAATCAGGGTCACGCCGTTATCGAGCACCTCGCGATGCACGGTCTGCGCGGCCAAGGGGAGCAGGGCCACAAACAGCATCGCTGCGACCCGATATCCGGGCGCAGCCAGCTTGGCGGCACAGCTAAACGTGGCGATCGCAGTCACAGCACTGCCAGCCTATCCCCAGTTCACCACAGTGGCAAGGCACGGGCGGGCGGATTCATGCTTGATAGTGCTGCTGTGGGCGGTGGAGGGGTCCTGGGACGCGCCTGGGATTCGAAAGAGAGGTCCTGGGTCCTAGTACGCGCCTAGCGGCGCTTGGATCCTAGGAACAGCCGTGTCACCCGAAGCGATTCAGCTGGGCGGGGGTACCGGGGCAG
>JAQIBG010000481.1 GCA_027859175.1 Planctomycetota bacterium
GTCGATGGGATCGTAGGCGATGGCCTCGGTCATGCTGGCGGTGGCAACCCAGCCATCCGCGTCCACGTCAATGCTGGTGTGGATCTTGGGGGTGGCCTGGCGCCAGTCGGGGCCCAAGAAGGCGCTGACCAGGGCGTTGAGCTGGGGTACGTCGGCGGGGATCAGTTCAGCGTAGCGCGCGACGGTGGTGGTGAGGTCGAGATTGGTGTCGATGGCGGCGTCGGGGACGCGGATGTTGATCTGCTCTTGCGCGCGCCTGTCGGCGTGAGCGCGCAGTTCGGCTTCGGGGCCGATCAGCATGCGACTGCCATCCCAGGCGTGTGCGCGACCATCGCGCATCGAGCCGCCTACGGTAAAGCTGCCGATGCTGGCGCCGTCTTCGGCCGCGGGCAGGAGGGCGCGGATCGCCTCGGCTGCGGCCCCGAGCTCAACCGCGGTGATGGTGCGGTCGCGATTATACATGCTCAGGGTCAGGGCCTGAATGTTGCGCAGACCATCGATAGTGGCAGTGCCGCGTTTGCTGCCGGCCATCGCGGTTTCGATCAGGCTGACCATGGGCGCAAGCTGGGCATCGCTGAGGGCCGAAAACGGCTTGGTGGCGAGTGCGCCTGCGCGCAGCGCGGTGAGGTCGGCGGTGAGCTGGAACGGGGCGCTGGTATCGAGCCAGGGCAAAATGCTGAGCAGGCCGTCGGCTGCCGGCGCGGGCGCAATGGGAGCCTGGTCATCTGGCAGCGCGTCTTCGGCGTGCAGGGGGGTGAGCAGCAGACCGCTGCCGAGCAGCAGAGCGGCGAGGCGCGTAAGGGGTGTGGTCAGCATGATGGGGTCGACTCCGCTGGCGGCCAGGGGCGCGCGATGATCGTGGGGCGTGTTCGGCTTGGGCCGGGTGGCCTGCGTGAGCGGGCTTTGGGCAGGCTCAGTTGAGTAGGCTCCGGGTGACCCCAGGGCATGACGACTACGGGGCCTTGGGAGGCTAGCAGGCTGATGGATGGCGGCAGCCTGCTAGAATGAAATCGGGCCCGTGCCTTGTTACACGGCGTGTTTGCTCGGCGTTACACGGTTGGTTTGCTTGGTGTTGGAGCGGACGTGGATTGACAAATATATGAACGTTAATATAAAGATATGTGTCCGGAAGGGGATGCATGTTATGACTGTGGACACCGCAACGCGCACCTGGGTGGTGGCCCAGGCGCATCCGCATGCCGATGATCAGGGCCCCGGGAGCGTTGATTGCCCTTTGCAGACCATCAACGCGGCGGCGACTCAGGCTGGCCCAGGCGATACGGTGTTGGTGCACGCTGGTGTGTACCGCGAGCGGGTGGCACCACGGCGCAGCGGCACCCCTGAGGCCCCGATTACCTTTCGCGCGGCGCCCGGCGAGGCGGTGGCGATTCGCGGGAGCGATGTGTTTGCGCCGGCTTGGGAGCAAGAAGCCGATGGTGTGGTGTCGGCTTCCTTGCCGCTCGCTCAGTTTGGAACCCAGGCCTACCGTGGGGTGTGCGATGAAGCCGTGAATGGCCGCTTCAATCCCTACGCCTGCACCTTTAAGCGCAGTGTGCCGGCGCGCCCGCAGGCAGCTGCAGCCGACCATCAGCGCGGCGTGATTGCCAACTTTGAAGAGGCGGTGATCAAGGCTGATAGCAGCGGCACCGGGCGCGTGGGGGTGGAGCGTAAACTGCGTGCGGCCGAGCGAGATCTGGCCGCGCTGTTGGATCCTGAAGACCCTTGCCTGCCGCGCACCTTGGGTCAGGTATTTGTGGCAGGTCAACCCGTGCAGGAAGTTGAACGGCGCAGCGAGATGGCCGTGCCTGGCACCTGGATGGTGTCGGCCTGCGGCACCCGGCTCTTGGTGCGGCCGCCGGCGGGCTGTGATATTGCTACCACTTTGGTCGAAATCACCACGCGCCATGCCTGCTTCTCGCCTCTGCAGCGCGGTCTTGGGCACATCAAAGTGCAGGGCTTTGTGATTGAGCATGGCGCCAATCACACGCCGTCGTGGGGCGAGGACGGTTGGTCGCAAGCTGGATTGCTGAGTTGTCGTTCTGGTCATCACTGGACCATCACCGGGTGCACGGTCCGCCATGCTAAGGGCATCGGTCTCGATTGTGGCCAGGAGGGTGGGTCTGAAAATATGGAATGCCCAGCTTTGCCGGGTGGCGTCAAGCATCAGCCTGAGGAATGCGCCGGTCACCACCTGATCGCCGACAATGACATCCTCGACAACGGCCACTGTGGGATTGCTGGAATCCGCTCGTGGGGCGTGCGCATCATCGGCAACCGCGTTGAACGTAATAATTGCGATGGCTGGACCTCGCCCTGGTGGGAGTTCGCTGGCATTAAGATGCACTTCTTCTTCGATGGCTTGATCGAAGGCAATCTGGTGCGTGACAATGAGGCCCACGGGATCTGGCTTGATAATCAATTCGCCGGCTCGCGGGTGACCCGTAATTGCATCGTCAACAATCTGTGGTCGGGCGTGAACGTGGAGCTTGGGCGTGGCCCGGTGACCATCGATAACAACGTGATCGCGCTAACGCGCAGCGGTGATGGTATCTACGGCCACGATGTGTCAGACGTGTTGGTGGCCCACAATCTGCTCTACCGCAATGCGCAGCACGGCTTGTGGATGGCCTACTGCACGCCTCGCGTCAAGCCGGAAGACGGCTGCTGGCAGATCAAGGTGCGTAATAATATTGTGGCCGGCAATCAGGCGGCGATCGGCTTGTCGGTGCCGTGGAGCGCAGCGGGTGACAACGAGAGTTCAGGCAACCTGCTGATGGGGCATGGTCAGAGTTTGGATGAGGGCTCTGGGCCGTTTGCGCCGCGCTTTGTCATCACCAATCGCAGTCACTGTGGAGCGATTCCGGAGATCGCACCGAATGACGATCCGCAGACGACCGAAGTGGTGGTGGCCAAGATTCGCGCCGCTCTTGAGGCGGCTGACATCCCCGCTGAGCGGTGGCCCAACCTGGAGCGTTGGGACGAACACTTCTCACTGCCGCTTGACTGCTGGCAGGCCTGCGGCTTTGACGTCGATGCGCGCGTGTTTAGCACCATTCGTGATGCCTATCACAGCCGGAGCCATACTTGGTCGATCATTCTCGATGAAGATGCGATCGAGGCGCGCTGTGAACCCATTGCAGGCCTGGATCGTGACTATTATGGCAAGCCATTGGGCGCGCATCCGCGGCCGGGCCCGTTCCAGGATCTACGCTTGGGTGGCAACCGCATGCTGTGTTGGCCGGTGATTCAGTAGCTGCCTGCCCAGGCTGCCGGCCTGGCGCGCTCACACCGCTGTGTGCCAGGCCTCGATGATGGCGTCGATCTCAGCATCCTTGTCGGCGTTTACGACCTGCCGCTCGGGGCTGGCCAGGGCCCAGGCCACGCTCCGAGCGAGGCTGTCGCGCAGGCGCCATTGGCAACTGAAGGCAGGAACCGCTTGTTTGATCTTGGTGTTGTCAAACACGCCGTGGTGGGCTTTGTCGCCGGCCAGCGAGGGGCCGGCCCGGCTGACCTGCTCGGCCAAGAAACTGGTGGGGATGAACACCGGCTGCGCTTCGGCGCCGAGGGCGAGGCCGATTTCATGATAGATAGACCGCCAGGTGGCGACTTCATCGGTGGTGATGTGGTAGCTCTCACCAAGCGCCTGCGGTAAGCCCACCAGGCCGCATAGGCCCACGGCAAAGTCTTCCGCGGTGGTCAGTGCCCACAGGCTACGGCCGTCATCGTGAATGATGATCGGCTTGCTGGCCCGGATCCGCGCTGCCACTGTGAAGTCGGCGCCGTGCAGGGGCGAGGGGATCCAGCGTTCGCAGAAGGTATGCGAGGGGCGCACAATGGTGAGGGGTAGCGCGTCTTGATGCGCCAGCAGCCAGTCTTCGGTGAGGCGTTTGTTCTCGGCATAGGGCGAGGCCGGGTTGCCGCGTGGATCGCCTTCTTGGACCGGTACCTGATGTGGCTTCTGATAAACCGTGGCCGAAGAGATGAACAGGTAGTGATCGCAGTGGCCGGCCAGCGCGCGGTGGGCGCCGGCGGCGTGCTCGGGTTTGAAACAAAAGAAGTCGATTGCGGCATCGAAGTGGCGCCCGCCAATCGCGGCGGCGAAGGCCTCGGGATCGGTGCGATCGCATGCGATGTGATCGCACTTGGCAGGCGCAGGCTGGCTACCGCGATTACACAGCGTCACGGCATGACCCTGCTCTAGCAGCAGCGTGACCACTGCGCCTGAGATGTTGCCGCTCCCGCCGATGATGAGCACATCCATGCTGCGTCTCCTGGCAGCCACCCTGTACTTGAGTGGCGTGGTGCAATACCTGTTCTAGGCCACTTTGGGCGCTTCTTATGATGTCGGGCTTGGCTTGTAGTGTTTTGCAGACATGGGACTTACAAAATATTGGCGACATAGATGGCCGTATTCTCGCTTGCCTGCTCGCGGTCTACACCTACTACATCGGCCCTTTAGACCCTCAAGTTAAAGAAAGCACTCGCCATGAGCTCTCTTCGCACGGTCGCCCTCTTGGGTGCCCTGCTGATGTCCACTTCCCTGTTACAGGCCGCCGACACGCCGAATGTGTTGGTGATCTGGGGTGATGACATCGGCACCTGGAACATTAGTCACAACAATCGTGGAATGATGGGGTACCGCACCCCCAACATCGACCGCATCGCTGCTGAAGGTGTTGCGTTTACCGATTATTACGCGCAACAGAGCTGTACCGCTGGCCGCGCCGCCTTCCTCGGCGGCAACGTTCCGGTGCGTACCGGTATGACCAAGGTGGGCATGCCGGGTGCCAAAGAAGGCTGGCAAGAAACCGATGTCACCATCGCTACGGTGATGAAGAGTTGTGGCTACGCGACTGGTCAGTTTGGTAAGAACCACCAGGGTGACTTGGACGAGCATCTGCCGACCAATCACGGATTCGACGAATTTCTTGGCAACTTGTATCACCTCAATGCCGAAGAAGAGCCCGAGAACGAAGACTACCCGCGCGACTTGGTGCTGCCGAACGGCAAGACCTTCATTGAGCAGTATGGTCCGCGTGGCGTGATTCATTCATGGGCCCAAGAAGACGGCACCCAGAAGATCGAAGACACCGGCCCGCTGACCAAAAAGCGCATGGAGACCATCGACGAGGAAACCGTGGCTGCGGCTAAGGATTTCATCACCCGGCAAAACGAGGCCGGCCAGCCCTTCTTCTGCTGGTGGAATGGCACCCGCATGCATTTCCGCACCCACGTGAAGGAAGAGCACCGCGGCCTCAGCGGCCAAGACGAATACAGCGACGGCATGGTTGAGCACGACATGCATGTAGGTGAGCTACTGCAGTTGCTTGATGAGCTCGGTATCGCCGACAACACCGTTGTGCTGTACAGTACCGACAATGGCCCGCATTTTAACACTTGGCCCGATGCCGGCACCACCCCGTTCCGTAGTGAAAAGAACTCAAACTGGGAAGGCGCCTATCGCGTTCCGGCCTTTGTGCGTTGGCCGGGCAACTTCCCCGCTGGTGTGACCCTGAACGGTATCGTGGCCCACGAAGACTGGCTGCCGACCTTTGCCTCCATCGCTGGCGATTCTGAGATCACCGCCAAGCTTAGGGAGGGTGTTGAATTGGAAGGTCGTACCTATCGCAACTATATCGACGGCTACGATATGAGCGCCTACCTCAAGGGTGAGGCTGAGGAATCGCCGCGCCGCGAATTCTATTATGTCAACGATGATGGCCAGGTTGTGGCCTTGCGGTATCAAGACTGGAAGGCGGTGTTCCTCGAGAACCGCGGCCAGGCTTTTGGCGTTTGGCGCGAGCCCTTTGTTGAGTTGCGCGTCCCCTTGATTTTCAACTTGCGTCGCGACCCGTTCGAAAAAGCCCAGCACAATAGCAATACCTATGACGATTGGTTCTTGGATCGTCCCTATGTGTTGCTGCCGCTGAATCAGTTGGCGGGTAAATTCCTGATGACGATGGCGGAATACCCGCCCAGTCAGTCGCCCGGTTCGTTCAACCTGGAGAAGATCCAGAAGAAGATTGAGCAAATGGCCGCTGGTCGCTGAGGTCGAGTCGCTAATTACTGGGGCGCCCTGCCGTGCTGCGGCGGGGCGCCCTTTTCATGTGAGGATGGAATCATGATGTCACTACGCCTGTGTTTGCTGGTGTCGGTATTGAGCGTTGCGGCCCTGGCGGCGGTTGAAGACCCGTTGCCGTCGTGGAACGACGGCGCCACTAAACAAGCCATTGTTAGCTTTGTGAACGCTGCGGTAAGCGATGGCGGCCCAGAATTTGTGCCGGTCGCCGAGCGCATCGCGGTATTTGATAACGATGGCACCTTGTGGAGCGAGCAGCCGCTGTACTTCCAACTGCAGTTTGCCCTGGATCAGATCGTGGCCCAGGCCCCGGCGCATCCCGAGTGGGAAACAACTGAGCCCTTTGCCTCGGTGTTGGCAGGCGATATTGAGAAAGCGCTCGCTGAGGGCGATGCTGCGATCTTGGCCTTGGTGATGGCAACGCACGGTGGCATGAGTGCCGATGACTTCCAGGCCTCAGTGCGCTCATGGCTGGAGACGGCGCGGCATCCCAAGTTGAAGCGTCGCTATGACCGATTGATCTATCAGCCCATGGTGGAGCTCCTGGTCTACCTGCGGGCCAATGAGTTCAAAACCTACATCGTATCTGGTGGCGGCATCGATTTCATCCGCGTGTTTGCCCAAGAGGCCTACGGCATTCCGCCCGAACAGGTGATTGGGAGTCGCGCCAAGGCGAGCTATGAGCTGCGTGATGGCGTGCCGACCATTGTCAAACATGGCGAATTGGAATTTCTTGACGACAAGGCCGATAAGCCGGTTGCGATCCATCAGATCATTGGTCGTCGTCCGGTGTTTGCCGCTGGTAACAGCGACGGCGACTTCGCGATGCTAGAATGGACCACGGCTGGTGCGGGTCCGCGTTTCGGTTTGCTGGTGCACCATACCGATGTCGAGCGGGAGTGGGCCTATGACCGCGAATCGCACATCGGCAAGCTCGTGCGTGGGCTTGATGAAGCGGCGCAGCGCGGCTGGGCGCTTGCGGATATGGCGGCCGATTGGCGGCAGGTGTTCCCGGCCGAATAGGCCTGCGCCTTAGCAGGCTGTTGAAATACAGCCTGCGAGGGGTCGCAGACCCTCCTGGGTAAAGAGTCGCCTCAAGAAAACCTTGGAAAATGGCTCCTGCAGGGAGCCCAAGGTTTTCTTGAGGCTAGCAGGCTGGTGTATTTCAACAGCCTGCTAGGGCCCGCGGGAGCTGCTATCGCTGTCGGGCAGGTAGATGC
>JAQIBG010000341.1 GCA_027859175.1 Planctomycetota bacterium
GCGTTTCAGCGATCGTTGAAACCCTGGGCCGCCAAAAAACTGGTCATGACCGCCAGGGTTTGCGCATGGCACGGGTTGTTGCCATCGCTCCAGTTGAAGAAGCCGTGCGCCTGTTGGCCGTAGATGTGGAGATCACAGTGGCCGCCGGTGTCTGCTATCGCGGCCCGGAAGCGCTCCATGACCGCAACCGGAATCAGCTTGTCACTATCGCCAACCAGGACGCAGCAGGGCGGGCAGCTGGGCGTGACGTGATGGGCCGGTGATATCTCGCGCCAGCGCTTACCGAGGCGGTCGTGCCCGTAGCCGTCGTCTGGGTTTTGATCGAGAACCGGATTGAACAAGATCAGGCAGTCGGCCCGTGGGCTGACGCTGAGGTCGTCGTCCTCATGGTCGAGACCGGGCACCAAGCTGGACGCCGCCGCCACGTGCGCGCCAGCACTGCCGCCGCCGGCCGCGATGCGCGTGGGGTCGATGCCGAGTTCGGCCGCATGGCTGCGCACGTAACGCATCGCGGTTTTACCGTCGGCAACGCAATCAAAGGGGCTGGTGCCGTGTCGATCGCGCACGCGATATTCGGCGCAGATGGCGATCATGCCCTGGTCGGCGAGATGCTGGGCTTGCGGGTAGAATTGGCTTGGGGTGCCGCCGATCCAGCCGCCACCAAAGAATAAAACGATGGCTGGGTGGGGGCCGGTGCCCTGCGGCTCAAACAGGTGCAGCGAGAGTTCCTGCTGTGTGCGTTGCGCGTAGGGGACGGTGCGTGTGGGGCTAACCATGCGCCGAGTGTTGGCGCTGTGGCTCTGGCGACAAGGTGGGCCTGTGCGAACTCACCGGTGACTTTCACCGGTGGGCGTGGGTTGCTAGCCGATGCGGTCGACGTCTACCATCACTGAGATATCAGCTCGACCGCCGCCGAGAATCAGGCCGCGCGTGGGGCTGACGTCACTGAAGTCACGACCATAGGCGCAGGTAATATGGCGCGCTTCGGGGTGGCAGTCGTTAGTTGGGTCGAGGTCGTACCAGCCGTAGTCTGGGAGGTAGATCTGGAACCAGGCGTGGCTGGCGTCGGCGCCGCGCAATTTGACCGTGCCGGGTGGCGGGTCGGTTTCCAGGTAGCCCGACACATAGCGTGCGGCGAGGCCGCAACTGCGCAGGGCGCTGATCGCGAGGTGGGCAAAGTCTTGGCAGACGCCAGCGCGTTGCTGCAACACCTCGGAGACTGGGGTGCTAATGGTGGTGGCGGCTGGGTCGTAGCGCCAATCGCGATGAATGGTGCTGCTCAGGCGGGTTGCACCGACAATAACGTCGTCTTTGCGCAGGCAATCGAGGGCAAATTTTTTGAGGTCGGGACTGATTGGGCACAATGGTGAGGCAAACGCGAATTCAGCCGCAGCCAGATCGTAGGCGTTGGGCGGCTTTTGCAGGCGCTTGGCGACCTCGACCCATGGGTGGTCGTGGGTGGGGGGCGTTACGCCGGTCACGGTGGCTTCACCGATGGCGGCAACTTGGAGTTCGCGGTGGGCGCCTTGAATCGCAAACAGAGTCTGGCGATTGCCGAATGCATCGGTGATCGGGGTGCAAGAGCTGGGCTCGGGCTGGATGGTCAGGGTGCTGGTAGTGACGCGTTGTCCGGGGGTGTCGCGCAGCGCTAGGTGCACCAAATTATGGCTGAGCACAACCGGGCTGGTGTAGCGATAGGTGGTCACGTGGTTGATGCGATACTTCATGTCGACCACTCCGAGGTGCGGCCAAGCTGGCGTGACATCGCGGTGTGGCTCAGGTAACGACTTCCAAGTTCATCGGCCAAGCCTTGCAGGGTGATGGTGGTGTCGGCCAGGAGCGCGCCTGGGTCGGTGATGGCGCCGGCTTCGGTGCTGGTGAACAACGCGATGAGCCGGTCGAGTGAGGCGCGCGGCGGCGGAGTGGTGGCACCGGTGGGTAGCTTGCTCAAGGCGGTGAGGATCGCATCGAGCTGGAACCGCAGGCCGCGTGGGTTGCCCGGGTCGAGCAGCAGCAGGTCTAACACAGCGCTGCGCTGCAAATGCGTGAGGTAGCGGCTCCGGTAGGTGATCATGCTGTCGGCGAGGCGCAGCAACTCGGGCAGGGTTTCATCGTCGCCGGCGCTATCCAGCAGGGCTGGCACCAGGGCGCAGATGTGATTAGCGCGCTCAATGCGGCGGCCGAGTTCGAGGAACAGCCAAGCTGGCCCGTGGACGGTATTTTCTTTGGCAAAGCCAGCGATGCTCACCAGGCCGGCAACGATGTCGTCGAGCACGGTCACCGCGCCGTCGCCGAGTTGATCAGGAACCATGGTCAGCAGGCGGTTGACCATGCGCCAGGTATCATCCGACAAGCGGTCGCGCGCGGTAAGCGCGGTGCGTTGGAGCTCGGTGAGCAGTTGCCGGACCGAGTCGATGCAGTTGCCATCAGCCACTAGGGCGTTGAGGCGGTTGCTGTGGTTGGCCACGGCACGGCGCAGCACCGGTAGTGCACGGAGTAGGACGTCGGCGTTGCCGTTTTCGGATTCTTGGCACACCAGAATGGCGCGCGCCAGGCGGGCGCTGGCTTCGGCGCGCTCGGCGTAGCGGCCAAACCAGTAGAGGTGGTCGCCGACACGGCTCGTGACTTGACCACTGCCGCGAATTACTGGTAGTTCGGCGCGGGCCGAGGTCAGTAGACTGGTGCGTGGAATGGTGCCAGCGGTGGTGACCCAGAGGTCTTTAGCGACGCCGCCGCGTTGCATCGCGAAGGCATGCTTTTCGTTGCCCGCTACGCGGGCAAGGCCACCGGGCATAACCGACCATCCGGTCCCGTTGCGTACTGCAAAGGCGCGCATGACCACCGGCCGGGGGACGAGACCGCTCGGGCTCCAGCAGGGCATGGTAGAAGCGTCATGATGAATCTGGCCAACAAAGGCGTGCGGCGTGGCGCGGATCTCGGCCACCAGGCGGGCCCGTTGTTCAGGGTTGAGAGAGCCGCCGTGCATTGGTGAGCGCTCACCAACGCGGAACGCACGTTTGATGACATAGCGCGATATGTCTTTGCAGAGGCCGTCTACATCATCGGCGGCCCAGCGTGTTTCTGCCGAGGGCATCGTCAGGTCTTCGCCGAGGACACGCTGACACAGACTTTCGGCATTGCCAAGCCACACCGCGTTCTCCGCCAGCGAGCAGCCAAAGGGATTGACGATGGCAACTTGTTCGCGTCGAGCGGCGTGCAGCAAACCAGCGGTGCCCGCCTTGCCAGCGCTGTCGAGCTCAAGCGGATCGGCGCTGTGGTCGTCTACGCGTCGTAAAATGACGTCAACCGGCACCAGATCATCGAGTGTTTTCAGGAACACGCCGTCGCTGCGTACGGTGAGGTCTTCACCACGCACCAAGGGGAGATCGAGGTAGCGCGCCAAGTAGGCATTCTCGAATGAGCTGGGATGCGGCGGCGGCGGGGTGAGCACCACGATACGCGGGTTATCACGATTGCGCGGTGCAACGCTGCGCAGGTGTTGCAGCAGGTCGCTGAAGAAGCCGGCCAAACGCAAGACGCGACTAGAATTGAACACGCGTGGGAAAGCACGATTCAACACCACGCGGTTTTCGAGTGCGTAGCCGAGGCCGGTTGGTGACTGGCAGCGATGGTTGGTCACCATCCACTGGCCGTTTTCGGTGCGCAGCAAATCGATCGCAAGCAGGTGCAGGTGATGGCCCCCGCCTGGTGGAACGCTCAGGCACGGCCGCAGGTAACCGGGGTGGGCAAACACCGACCCGGGGCTGAGAGTGCCATCGGCAAGCAGGCGTCGTGGCCCGTAGCAATCGTGCAGGAGCTCTTCAAGCAGGCGTGCCCGTTGTATGATGCCGGTTTGGATGAAGCCCCATTCGTCTTCACCAATGACCAGCGGAATGCGGTCAACATTCCAAGGGCGGCCGTCGCTGCCTTCACCAACGATCGCATAGGTGACGCCATTGTCGCGCAGGGCGCGTTCACCGTCTTGCCAGCGGTCTTCAATGCCGTTGTGCCCCAGTGCATTCAGACCGATGAGAGTGTCGCGCCAATGGTCGCGAATGGTGCCGGCTGGCCATAGGCACTCGTCCCACCCGCCGGGTACGGGGTGGTAGTCGCTTAGGAGGGCGAGAGGCGCGGGGGCTGGTGCTGGGATCGGCAAGATTGCGGGAGACTACACCTGCGCGCCGGGGGGCAATGTGCTGGATGACTGCGAGGCCGAGGCGCTCGCTGTGGCCGGCTGCGCTATCGAGAGGTGGTCGCGAATACAAAGGTCGGATAGTTCCCAGGTACGGATTACCACCTCGGTTATCGCGGTTTGGACCACGCTGAGGTCGCCGTCGCCGATCGGGATGGCCAAAATCTGGTGGACTAGGGCGCTGGCCGCAGCCATCGCGGCTGAGTCGTCTCGGCCGCTGATGATCTCAAGCGCGGCAACCACGCGGCGGGCATTGGTGACCAGGGAGCGCGTGGTATGCGGGTCGGTGACGAACATGGCGAGTGCAGTTTGACCAAGTCGGCGACGCGGCGAGGAGCTGCGCCACGATTCACTCATGTCGCCGGCCTCAATCATCGCCAGCCAGCGTCGGTATTCGCCGCTCGACATGGTTGGCGGGTTGTCGGGATCGATACTGGGAAGGTCGGCCAGCAGGGTGCTGAGCAGGCGGAGGGTGAAGTCGAGCCGCTCAAGGGCTTGCCCAAGGCTGAGCACGTGTGGCAAGCCATCGCGGCGCAATTCATCGGCGGCACCGCGAATCCAGTAGCAGCCTTGCAGCGCCCAATCGATGACTTCATCCACTTCATCGAGACGCACGCCCTCGCTGCGGATTTCCTGGGCGCGCAGGTAGGTGCGGTTGACGGCTTCCCACATGCTGGCGGTGAGCATATGGCGGGCGCTGCGCCCGTTCTCGCGCACGTTGGCGAAACAATTAACCACGCTCGAGTGGTTCTCGGGTGCAATGAGAATGTATTCGAGAATCGCGCGCGCAGTTTGCTCGCGGGTGCCCACTTGAAAGGCCTCAAGTTCATCGACCACTGCGAGAGCGGTGCGAAACAGGGCTGAGGTGTGGACCGCGCCCGGTAGCAGGCTTTGCCGATTGAGTGCACGCAGTAGACGGCAGGTATTTTCTGCGCGTTCGAGGGAGCGGGCGAGCCAGTAGGTATTGCCGGCCAGTCGCGTTAGCATGACGCGCCCTCCTCGCACAGCACCCAGGTGTCTTTGGTGCCGCCGCCCTGACTACTGTTCACCACGAGCGAGCCTTCTTTGAGTGCAACGCGGGTAAGCGCGCCTGGCACCAAATGGGTTTCGTCACGCCCGGCCAATACGTAGGGGCGCAAGTCAACGTGGCGCGGTGCTATGCCGGCATCAATCATGGTAGGACAGGTTGACAGGGCCAGGGTTGGCTGGGCAATAAAGTCGCCTGGGTCGTTGATGAGTTTGGCCCGGAAATCCTCGATTTCATCCTGGCTGGCGCTTGGGCCCACCAGCATGCCATAGCCGCCGGCGCCATGCACTTCTTTGACCACCAACTCGGGCAGTCGGTCGAGTACTTCTTCGAGTTGGGCTGGGTCGGCGCAGCGCCAGGTTGGCACATTCTTTAAGATCGGCTCTTCGCCCAAGTAAAACCGAATCATGTCGGGCACCCAGAGGTAGGTCGCCTTGTCGTCGGCAACGCCATTACCAACCGCGTTCGAGATGGTGACGAGCCCGGCCTTGTGGGCTTCAAACAATCCTGGCACGCCGAGGACACTGGTGGGGTTGAAGGCTTGTGGGTCGAGGTAGTCGTCATTAATGCGGCGGTAGATCACGTGCACTGGCGCGAGGCCGCGCGTGGTGTGCATCCACACGCCCTGGCTGTCGACCACCAAGTCGATGCCCTCGACCAACGGCACGCCCATGCTTTGTGCGAGAAAGGCGTGCTCAAAGTAGGCACTGTTGCCGGCACCCGGGGTGAGGATCACCACGCTCGGGTTGCTGATGCCATCGGGGGCGCAACTGCGTAGGCTTTGTAGCAGCAGGTCGGGGTAGTGGTCGATTGGCTCTACGTCGTTGTGGCGGAAGCTGCGCGCCATGACCCGTCGCATTGCGGCGCGGTTTTCGAGCATGTAGCTGACCCCGGATGGGCAGCGCAGATTGTCTTCAAGGACGTACCAGTCGTCGGGCCCGGTGCGAACCATGTCGACGCCAGAAATGTGGCTGTATATCTGCCCTGGTACATCAACGCCAACCATCAAAGGTTGGAATTCAGAATTGCCTTCAACCACCCATTTTGGAATCACGCCTTCGGTGATAATTTTCTGCTCATGGTAAATGTCGTGGAGGAAGGCGTTGAGGGCTTTGACGCGCTGCGTGCAGCCTGCTGATAGGTGGGCCCATTCTCTGGCTGCGATGATGCGCGGAATCAGGTCAAACGGGATCAGGCGCTCGGTGCCGGTGCCGTCGCCATAGACCTGGAAGGTGATGCCGCGACGTACAAACAGGTTGTTGGCCTGGTCGCGCTTAGCGGCCAACTCGCTGAAGTCGGGGTCGTCCAACCAATCGGCGATTGCTGCGTAGGGGTTGTCGGTGGCATTACTGCAGCACTCGTCGAAGGCTTCCATTGGCATACTCCATCGCCAGTCGCTGGCAGCTTAACTGCTGCGCGATGCGCTGGTGTCGCCGTGACTGCTGCGCTCGGCAGCAGTATGCGGCGATTAATCGAGTCGCTAGGCCTGTTTTCTAGTCGTTTACCAGACTTGACGGTCGAGCAGGCGATAGCCGATGGCCTCTGACACGTGCTCAAGCGTGACCTCGGCGCTGTCGTCGAGGTCGGCAATGGTGCGGGCAACCTTGCGGATGCGATCGTGGGCGCGGGCGCTGAGGCCGAGTTCTTCAATCGCTTGGTGCAAGAGTGTTCGGGCCTCGGGCATTGGCTGGGCGTGGCGTCGTAACGGGCCGGGGTCGAGCATGGCGTTGGCGCTGCCTTGGCGATGCAGCATGCGATCGCGCGCGGCTTCAACCCGCTGGCGGACCGTGCAGCTGTTTTCACCGGCCTCGCTGGCGTCGATGGTTTCGGGTTTTTGCGCCGGCACTTCGAGGTGGATGTCGATGCGATCGAGCAGGGGGCCACTGATCCGCGAGCGATACCGCAAGATGCGGTCTTGCGAGCAACTGCAGGCTCGCGTGGGGTGGCCCAGGTAGCCGCAGGGGCAGGGATTCATCGCCGCGATCAGCATGCAGCGAGCTGGGAACTTGAGGCGCCCACCCGAGCGGCTGATGGTGAGGTGGCCATCTTCCAGCGGTTGGCGCAGTGACTCGAGCACTGGCCGTGGGTACTCGGGCAGTTCATCGAGAAACAGCACGCCACGATGTGCCAAGGAGACTTCGCCTGGGCGCGGCACCGAGCCCCCGCCAATCAGGCCCACCGCCGACACATTGTGATGTGGCGCACGAAACGGGCGGATGCGCAGCAGCCCGGAATCACCAAGCAAGCCGGCCACTGAGTGAACGCGGGTGGCGTCGAGCGCTTCGTCGAGGTTCATGGTTGGGAGGATGCTGGGGAGGCGGCGAGCGATCATAGTTTTGCCGCTGCCGGGCGGCCCGATCATAAGCAGGTTGTGACCGCCGGCGGCGGCGATCTCCAGGGCGCGCTTGGCGTGGATCTGGCCGCGCACGTCTTCCAGGTCGGGCCCGTCGGGCTGGGTGCGGTTGGGGACGGGGCTCGGCACGGCGGCGAGAGCTTGCTCGCCTTTGAGGTCGCGCAGCAAATGGCGCAGGTTGCGTGGGGCCACCACCTCGAGCCCGTCGACCACGGCGGCTTCATCGCTATTTTTCGGGGCAACCACCATGCGCCGCAGGCCGGCCGCTCGCGCCGCCAGGGCCATGGAGAGGAGGCCCTTGATCGGGCGCAGTGCGCCGTCGAGCGCGAGTTCGGCGCAGAACATGGTGTCGGCCGGGAGGGGAGGGATCTCCTCCATCGTAGCGATCAGGCCGAGCGCGATCGCAAGATCGAAGGCGGGGCCTTCTTTACGGCGGTCGGCCGGGGCCAGGTTGATCACGATGTGATCGCTGGGGCGTGGGTTGCAGCCGCTGTTGAACAGCGCAGGGGTCACGCGTTCGATAGATTCACGCACCGCTGCGTCGGGCAGGCCAACCACCGTGGTGCGACCAGTGCCGTTATCGGGCTGGTAGCGGTCGACCTCGACCGTGACCAGATAGCCGTCGACTCCATCGACAGCGCCAGCGTGTAGTTGTGCCAAAGCCATGCAGGGACAGTACGGACCCATGGTGATTTCGGCAAGTGGTAATGGGCTAACGGCTGTGGCGGCCTCGTTTGACCGTGGGGTGGCCGCGGGATACGCAGCGAAAGGCTGGTAAAACCCTAGCCGTGGTGGGCAGGCGCAGCCCAAGCAAACGGTGGACTCCCTGCCAGATCTGTCTACGGTGCTGCGCGTTATGGCACCTCGTGACATGGTTTTGACTCTGCGCCTAGTGCTGCCGCTGCGACTTAGCAGGGGGATGCAGCGCTAGCCTCGCTGTGTCCCAATTGGGTTGAGCTTCGGCTCCCCAATACAATGAGCGGCTCAACACCACTACCCCAAGCAGCAGTCCACAGCCCCGCTGCGGACAAGGACCCCTAGTCATGACAACCGATTCCAACCGCGTGATCATTTTTGACACCACCTTGCGTGACGGCGAACAGAGCCCCGGCGCGTCGATGAATCTGGCTGAGAAGCTGGAAGTCGCGCGGGCCTTGGAGCGCCTCGGCGTTGACGTCATCGAAGCCGGTTTCCCGATCGCCAGTCCGGGTGATTTCGAGGCCGTGCAGGCTATCGCCAAGCAGACCACTCGTGCCCGTATCGCCGGCTTGGCGCGCTCGCTGACCAAAGACATCGACCGCGCCGCTGAGGCCGTGGCGCCAGCTGGCGACCGCGCGCGCATCCACGTATTTCTGGCGACCTCGGCGATCCACCGGCAGTACAAACTGGGCAAGGCCAAAGACCAGATCATCAAGCAGGCCGCCGAGTCTGTGCGCTATGCGCGGACCCTGTGCGACGATATTGAGTTCTCGCCCGAAGACGCGTCGCGTACCGAGCCGGAATTTCTGGCCGAAGTGGTGCAGGCGGTGATTGAGGCCGGCGCCAAAACGGTCAATATTCCAGACACGGTGGGCTACGCCTATCCGTCTGATTTCGCCGATCTGATCGGCTACCTGAACCAGCATGTGACCAACATCAAACAGGCTGTGATCAGTGTGCATTGCCACAACGATCTGGGCTTGGCGGTGTCGAACTCCTTGTCGGCGGTACGCGCCGGTGCGCGTCAGATTGAATGTACCATCAACGGCATTGGTGAGCGCGCGGGTAACTGCGCCTTAGAAGAAGTCGTGATGGCGATGCGGGTCCGCAAAGACCAGTTTGGCGACATGCAAACTGGGATTCAGGCCGAGCACCTGTACGCGACCTCGCGTTTGGTGCAGTCGGTCACCGGCTTGCCGCTGCAGCGCAACAAGGCGATTGTGGGCGACAATGCCTTTGCCCATGAGTCGGGTATTCATCAGCACGGGGTGATCAAAAACCCTGAGTGCTATGAAATCATGACGCCGCAATCGGTGGGCGTGCCCGCTACCAACATGGTGTTGGGCAAGCATTCCGGTCGCCACGCCTTGGCGCAGCGCCTGGAAGAGTTGGGCTTCACCATGAGTGAAGACGACCTGCAGAAGGTGTTTGATGCCTTCAAAGACTTGGCCGATCGCAAGAAGGACGTGTACGACGGCGACCTGATGGCCTTGGTTGAGCAGGAAGTGCGCGGCCGCAGCCTGTCGATCTGGAGCCTGGACTTCTTGCAGACGTCCTCGGGTAGTCATGCCGTAGCCACGGCGACGGTGACCTTGAGTAAAGACGGCGAAGCGGTGACCGATGCCGCCACCGGCGATGGCCCGGTGGATGCGGTGATCAATACCATCGACCGGATCTGCGGCGTGGCTGGCACCTTGGAGGACTACCGCCTGCGTTCGGTGACCGGTGGTCGCGATGCCCAGGGTGAGGTCAGCATTCGGGTACGTTTTGCCAATGACAACGTGGTGGGCGGCAAGGGGCTCTCAACCGATGTGGTTGAAGCTAGCTGCAAGGCCTACCTGGATGCGGTCAACCGGGCTTCGTACATGAATGCCAAGCTCGATTACCGTAGCCCCGAAGGTACGCAGCCCTGAGGAGCTCTAGCGCCCGGCGGGCTTGTCCGCCGGGTGTTGGCATCTAGGCTGCACGCCCGCACAAACGGAAGGGATACCCCATGGCACGCGAAATTGGTGGAACGCTCAACGGAGCTGGGCTCAAAGTGGCAATTGCCGCGGCGCGCTTCAATTCCCGTATCGTGGAAGGCCTGGTTGGTGGCACCCTCGATGGTTTGGTGCGCAATGGCGTAGCTGATGGCGACATCACCATCGCACGGTGCCCCGGCTCGATGGAGTTGCCGCTGCTGTGCCGCCGCTTGGCCACCTCGGGCGACTACGACGCCGTGATCGCGCTCGGTTGCGTGATTCGTGGCGAGACCCCGCACTTCGATTACGTAGCCGGTGAATGCGCCAAGGGTGTGTCTCGCTGCGCCGAAGACGCCGACCTGCCAGTGATCTTTGGGGTTCTGACCACCGACACCGTTGATCAGGCGATGAACCGCGCCGGTATCAAGCATGGCAACAAGGGTTTTGACTGCGCCTTGGCGGCGATTGAGATGTGCACGCTGCTGAGGGGCCTGTGAGCGACAAAGCAAGTAAGGTGAGCAAACGCTCCCGTCGTGAGGGTCGTACCATTGCGGTGCAAACCCTCTATGCCTTTGAGCAGAAGCGTTACGCCGATGACGGCGAACTGGTTGTGCCTGATGAGTTGATCGGCGAGGAACCCTCGTGCGAATTCGGCCGCGATCTGTTTGTGGGCTTTGTGACTGAACGCGCTGCGGTTGACGCCGTGGTTGATGGCAGTTTGAAGAACTGGACCCTGACCCGTTTGGCCCTGCCGGATCGCTGCATCCTGCGTTTGGGCTGCTACGAGTTGCTGTACTGCGCCAACACCCCGCCGCGGGTGGTGATCAATGAGTACATCGAGTTGGCCAAGCAGTTTGGCTCAGAGGGTAAGAGCGCCAAATTGGTCAACGGCGTGCTCGATAAGATTGCACGTGAGCATCGCGGTGAGGAAGTCACCGGGCGGCATGCTAAATCTGAGCAAGCCAAGCCCGAGCAAGCCAAGCCCGAGCAGACCGAAACCGCTTAGCAGCCCCGTGCAAAAGGGCCTGTGGGCCACGCTTGCTGTGGCGTAGACATCTGTGAAACTGGCTGGCTGACCGTGATACCTTCCGATTTCAGCTGTGATGATCATCGTTGGATGCGCCGCGCCTTGCGCTTGGCGCTGCGTAGTCGTGGTCGCACCTGGCCCAATCCGGGGGTGGGCTGCGTAATTGTGCGCGATGGGGTGGTGCTCGGCGAAGGTCGTCACGAGCGCTGTGGCCAAGCCCACGGCGAAGTGCAGGCCCTGGCTGCCTGTGCTGCTGCTGGCAATGACCCGCGCGGCGCCACGGCCTATATCACCCTGGCGCCGTGTACCAAACAGGGCCGCACGCCGCCGTGCTGTGGCACGCTCATTGCCGCTGGTGTTGCGCGCGTGGTGGCAGCGCAAACCGATCCGATTCAAGACGACGCGGCAGCAATTTTAAGCGCGGCTGGTATCGCCTACGAGGTGGGTTGCGAGCAGGCTGCGGCCGAGGCCATGCACGCCGGTTTTCGCAGCCGCGCGGTTCAGGGCCGGCCGCGCTTCATCGGCAAGTGGGCCGCCACCCTCGATGGCGCCCTAGCAACGCATCAAGGCCATAGCGCCTGGATTACCTCCGAGCAGGCGCGCGCCTACAGCCGCCGCCGGCGGTGCTATGTAGACGCCATCCTGGTGGGGGCGGCCACCGCCAGTGCCGATGACCCACAACTGCTCGCCAGCGAGGCCGGACGCGATCCGGTGCGCGTGATCTTATGCGGCGCGCAGTTGGTGCCGAGCGTCACGAGTCGCTTACTGCGCAGTGTGGACCGTGCCCCGGTGGTGCTGGTGCATGACCAGCGCAGTGTCGGCGCGGCTTTAGACGCGGCCTGCGCGCACGGCGCCGAAGCCCTATCGGTGGCGTCGGTTCACGATTGCGCGGCGGTGGCTGCGGCCCTGTACGACTACGGCCTCAGCGAGGTGTTGGTTGAGGGCGGCGCGCGGGTGCATGGTGCATTCTTGGCCGCAGGCCTGTACGACCGCTTGGAATGCTATTGGGGCGGGCGTACGCTGGGTGGTGGTATGCCGATAGCGAATGGCAGTGGCGTTGAACGAATTGCGATGGGTGCCGCATGGCGCCCGGTGGCGGCACCACGTGTGCTGGGCGATACCGTGTACTGCCCGTTTGAACGCGGTGACGAGTGAACGCTGTGATTACCTTCATAGGTGACGTTCATGGCTATATCGACCGCCTCGATTCGGTGCTGCATCAGAGCCGTGGTGATGTGGTGTTTGTGGGCGACCTGGTGGACCGTGGCCCCGATGTCCGCGCCGCGGTACAGCGGGTGCGCGAGCTCGAAGCGGCGGGCCAAGCGCGCTGCTTGATGGGCAATCACGAATATGCCTTGGTGCGCAGCGTAGGGGTGCCGGAGCTGGATATTCCACCGTGCCCGCCGCTGTTTGAGAGCTGGTTTTTATTTTATGGCGGTGATGCCACGGTGGCCTCGTATGGGGCGATACCTGAGCCGGCGTCGATCCGCGCGGCGATGGGCGACGACTTACTGTGGCTGGCGCAGCGACCCTGGGTGTTGCAAGGCCGCTTGGATGCGCGGCGATGGATCGCGGTGCATGCTGGTTTGTCGCCCGAACCCTTGGCCCAGCAGCTGGAAGCCCTTGAGCATCCCGAGCAGTGGTGGCGGGCCGATGCCGATTTGCCGATGGAGCTCTACTGCAAAGAGTGGGTCGACACGGTGCCCTGCGACTTGCCCGACGATTGCTGCGTGATCAGTGGCCATGTTCCACTTGAAGAGTGTTACATCACGCCTGAGCGCATCGTGTGCGATACCTCTGGGGGCCTGCACGGGCGCGTGCTGAGTGCGGTGGTGTGGCCCGAAGAGTTGGTGATTGTCAGCGACGGCTTGCGAGGCTGACGCGGCGCGCTGGGAACATTCCCTAAGATTTCGTGAGAGACGCCCTAGCGGCGGAAACGCGCTATATTACTGAGCAATTCAAACACGCCGCCCTCGAGCGCGCTGCGCATGGTTTGCTGGCGCACGGTGTCATCGCTGAGGTCGAGCCCGCGCGCTTGAGCAAAGCGTACCGCGCGATGCAGGTCGATAATGGCGAGCCAGGGCTGGTCGCTGCGCGCTTGTTCAACGGCGCGATTCCAGGCCGGAGACAGTTCACTGGCGTCGTCATCGGGCTCGAGCACCAGTATGCAAATCTGGCCCTGCTCAAGGCGCTGATTGGCAAATTCAACGAACTCGCGCATGTCGCGGCCAACCATGCCGCCGGTGGGGGCAAACAGCAGCAACAGGCCGCTGTTTTCGGCCAGGGCTTCTTCCATTGCGCGGCGCAGGCTTGTGCCACCCATGTGCACCCCGGGGCGGACCCGGCGCCCCATGCGCTCATACGCCCGGGCTACCGCCTCGGTGATCATGGTTTGGCGTGCGTCGGCTTCATCGCGCGGGGCCCGCGCCACTGCTGACATAGCCCACAGGTTCCAGGTCCAGCCGCTGGCTTGTTGCACCGTGCCAATCGCGCCGGCGAGGCCATCGGCTCCCTGCAACACCAAGGGCATCAGCGCGCCGCCGGTGAGCGGCATCATGTCGGGCGTTATGTCAGTGCCGGGCGCGATGACGGCTTCGGTCAGATAGAACGGATCTTGGCCCGACATCACCAACACGTACTCGCCGATGTTTTGGTCGTGTTCAGCGACCGGTAGGCGGATGAGT
This sequence comes from Planctomycetota bacterium, assembly GCA_027859175.1. GTDB lineage: Bacteria > Planctomycetota > UBA11346 > UBA11346 > UBA11346 > GH22. The sequence continues at coordinate 13,944 of JAQIBG010000341.1, forward strand.
TGCCATTCCTGCGCGTTCAGGTTGGCCTGGCTCAGCACTCGGTTACCACCGCGTTGCACCAGTTGTACGGTGCGCCGGCCCATGCCGGGATGGATCACCGCGAGCACGGTGCCACCGGCCTCGGGGATCTGCACCGGGAGCGATAGGCCGATGGTTTGCCGAGGCCCGTCGAACTCGCTGACCCACACCCGTTGAATCGGCAGCGGCAGCGAACCGGGTGCATCGAGCGGGTGAACACGACCAGCCTGGACCTGCCCCTCATTGAGCCGCATCGCTTGTTGAAGGATGGCGCCGCGTTGTTCGTCGTTGGGGGCCTGGGTTGGCCGCCGTAAGACCTCGGCACGAATCGCGTTGACGGCGTTTTCATCGTCGAGCAAAGAGCGCTGCAGGCCTTCGAAGCTTTCGTGTTGCGGTGACTGTTCCTCAATCTGGGCCAGAATCTGACGCGCCAGGGCGGTGTTGCCGTTGCTCAGGGCGCGTTCGGCCAAGGCCAAGCCTTCTTCAATCTGAGTGGCGACGCGCTCACGTGACTCGGTGATCTGGTCGAGCAGGGCGGTGCGGGCGTCGGCGAGTTGCTGGAACTCAAGCCGCTCAGAAATCTGCAGGCCAGTCAGGCTGCGCTCGGCGCCACCAAAATCGCCGCTGCGAATTTGACCGGCGGCGATGCGCAGAGCGGCATCGATGCGGGCCATGTCTTCAGCGGTGGTGTCAACTGGTTGCGCCTGGGGGGCAGGCTCTGGCTGGCTGGGCTCAACCACCTGTGGGGCCGGCTCGGGCTCGGGGGCCTGGGTCACCACTGGTGTTTGCGGCGGTTCGGGCTCCGGCTCCTGTGGGCTGGCAACTGGCGGTAACACCGCGCTGGTGCTGCTGCCGCCGCCCATCATCACCGCAACCAAACCGATAATCAGCACGATGCCAAGGCCGGCGCCGCCGATCATAAATTGCATCCGCTTGTCGGTGCTGGGATAGGCCCGGTGGTTGCCGCTGCGGGTGCTGCCACGCTTGCTGCGTGCGCGCCGTGCTGAAGGCAGGCCGCTAGCTGTGGCCACGGTGGCGAGATTGGCTTCGATGGTGGCGAGGTCTTCGGTACCCACGGTGGCGGCGCCCGCCGCGGCGGAATTGACGCTCGGCAACTGCCCGCTGCCAGCCCCGCCGCGACCGGCGAACAGTTTGGGCGGCACTTGGTTGCCGATCTGCCTGAGCAGCACCGCCATTTCATGCGAGTCTTTGAAGCGCTTCTTCGAGTCTTTGGCCATCGCCTTCTTGAAGAAGGGGTCAAACAGGGGGGCCAGATCGGCGCGGCCCTTTTCGGCCAGGCTCGGAATCGGTGCCGAGCTGTGCTGATGCAGCACGCTGAGCGCGCTCTGCGACAGGTAGGGCGGCGCGCCGCACAGCAGATGGAACAGGGAGCAAGCGAGGGAGTAGCAGTCGCCCTGGTGGCCGGGCTCGTCGCCGCGGGCGGCTTCGGGCGACATGTAGGCCGGGGAGCCAACGATGGCACCGGTTTGGGTGACCATGATCGAGTCGTCAGCCTTGGCGAGACCGAAGTCAGCCAGCTTGACGTGGCCCTGGCGGGTCACCATCAGGTTGTCGGGCTTGATATCCCGATGCACGATGCTGAGCGCATTGGCCGCGGCCAAGCCCTCGGCGGCCTGGCGGTGGAGTTCAACCACTTGGCGGACGGTGAGCTTCTTCTCCTTCGACAGGGAGCCGAGACTCCAGCCATCGACGAATTCCAAAACCATCACCAGAAGCTCGCCCTCGGGGCCGGACACAGAGCCGAAGTCATGGCAGGCAATGACGTTAGGGTGGCTGAGGCGGCCCAGGGTCTGGGCTTCGCGGTTGAAGCGCTCGACATAGGCAGGGTCTTCAGCGAGGTGCTTGGCGATAACCTTGATCGCAACCGGGCGATTGAGGCGAACCTGGTTGCCTTTGTACACAGCTCCCATCGCGCCTTTGCCGAGCTGTTGCTCGAACACCAGCGAGTCGGTTTCAAATCCAATCAGTGGGTCAGCGTCCATAGGTATACAACCACGCCCACCATAAGGGCTTGGTTCCGCCTTTCCAGGGGGCTTTACCCACACGCTCGCAGGGTGGAATTACAGTGCCACAAGGTGGTGTTTGCCTGCATCGTCGCCGGCAAAGCGTTCAACCAGCTGCATCCCGAGGCCGGGCCCAAATTCCCACAGGGCTTGAGCCAGGCTCATGCAGCGCTCCTGCGGACCGCCGCGTGGGCGCAGGTAAGCGTGCAGGGCGCCGATTGGTGGCCGCGCGGCGGCGTGGCGGCGGCCGCGTTCGAGGCTGGCGGCGAGGCGTTGGCGTTCGCGCTGCAGGCGTTGCGCGCCGCTGTGGAGACGGCGTTGTTGATCCGCGCTGCCGGTGTTGGTGGCGGCGAGATCGGCAATCGCGGCGTCGAGCGCAGCGAGTTCAGGTGGCGGTGGGGTGGCGACCACTGGGCATTGTTGGGCGAGTAGTTCAGACGGCTCCAGACCCCAGGCCGCAGCGCCGCGTTGGAGCCACGCGGGGATCAGCGTAGCGCCGGAGCGCGGAATCAGCAGCGGCGGGCGCAGGCCCAAGGCTTGGTACACCGGCCCGATTTCAGCGTGGTAGGCGAGTTCGCCCGGGCCGAGGCAGGCCAGCAGGCAGGGCAGGGCGGCTTGTTGCAACACCGGACGCAGGCCGGCGCCGGGTGACAGAAGGTCTGGCGTGTTGGCCGCGAGCTGGGCGATTTCCTCGGGCGCTACGCTCGTGCGCCCTTCGGGCCGATCGGCAAACACCGGCGGCGTGTCGAGCTCGAGGCCTGGCGTGTAGCCGGCGGCGCTGATCGCTGCTCGGCGCTGTTGGAGGGCCGCGTGCGGCCACGTGGTTGCTAGGTCTGCCCAGCGCTCGCGCCACAGGGGGCGCAATTGGTAGGCTTCTACGCTCACTAGGCCGGCCTCGGCAAACACGCTGTCAAACACGCGGCATAGCCAGCGGCCCATGGTTTCTTCAGGCTCGGGGGCGTGGTGGTCCCACCAGGCGTGGCCGAGCTGGGGTGACAGCGTGCTCAGGGCTGCGCGCAATTCTTGCCACCAGCCAGCCACCGGCTGAAAGCGACTGCTGGCGCCGGCCTGGGGCAGGTGGGTGCGGACGCGTTGGATGCGTCCGTCGCGATGAATCAGGTCGGCGTGGTCGGCCTCGCCGTGGTCGTGATCTTCAGACGCGCACCAGAACACCGGTACGGCCGGTATGCCCTCGGCTTCGAGGCGTCTTGCCAAGGCGATGGCATGCGCGGTTTTGCACAGGCTCAGCAGGGGGCCACCACCAACCGAGGGTTGCTGTCCGGCCACAACCGCCCACACGCCAGCGGTGCCGAGGCGCTTGGCGGCGGCACGGGATGCGGGCGGAGCGCCGCGCTCGTTCAGGCTCGCGTTGAGTACTCGCGCCAGGGCGGCGCGATCAACCGGGCTTGTACTGGCGGTGTGGCGCTGCCAAGCCTCGGCTCCACGCCAGGGCTTGGCAAACCAAGATTCGATCTCGGCGTCTCCATCGCAATAGGCGGCCAGCATAAGCCCATGCCAGTCACTTCTGGGCCGGGCGCAAGACCCAAGGGGCGCGGCGGACGCCTGCGGCGGCGGTGTGGGGTGTGCGGTTGCTGCGCTGAGCGCTACCCCCATCATCCGGCATGCTTGACGGAATCGACTTGGCGGCCGTGTTCGCCCGCAGTCCTGATTTGATTGCGATCCACACCAGCGACGGGGTGATCCTCGCATCAAATGATGCGAGCGAGGCCCTGTTAGGGCAGGGCCCGGAGGGGTTACGGGGTCAATCCTTGTTTGAGCTGGTGCACAGCGAAGACGTGGCCCGAGTGCGTGAGCATTTTGCCGCCGGTGAGGAGCGACAGTTCGTGTATCGGATTCGCCGACATGAGGCCGGCTATGTGTGGTTTGAGACCAACGTGGTGCATGATGGAAACCGCGTATACACCTACAGCCGTGACGTGTCGGCGCGAGCAGCAGTTGAATTGCTCAAAACCCATGGTGGCAGTGACGAAGTGGTGAATGTGTGCGCGTGGACTGGCCGCATTCGTCATCAAGGCGAATGGCTGAGTGCCGACCGCTACCTGCAGGAACGTCTGGGCGTGCAGGTTAGTCATGGGATCGCTGAGGACGTGGCGCAGGATTTGATGCTTGGTTATGAGCAGCGCCGCGCATTGGAGTGAACCGAGGTGGCAGTGGCTGCGTTGATGGTTGGAAAGGATGGCGATGGCAGAGCATGACGACGAGCGCGGTCAGGTACTGATCGTTGATGACGACGCTGCGGTGTGCTGGGCGCTGGAGCAGGCACTCCTAGGCGAAGGCTATGTGGTGCGGATCGCGGCCGATGCCGCTGCCGCCCGGCGCCAAATCAAGAAACAACGGCCTGACGTGGTGCTCAGCGATGTGCGCATGCCGGGTGAGTCGGGCTTGGACCTGTTGGCCGACCTGCACGCCAATTATCGCGAGTTGCCGATCATCGTGATGACGGCCCATGGCACGATGGAAACCGCCGTTGAAGCGGTGCAACGGGGTGCCTTCGATTATCTGCCCAAGCCCTTGGACCTGGATCGGGTGTTGGCGCTTCTGAGCCGCGCCCTGGGCGAAGACAGCCTGGCGGCGGCATCCAGCAGCGACGCGTCTGAAGCAGTGGCCGATTCCTCAATCATTGGCGCCACGCCGGCGATGCAGGAGGTGTACCGGCGGGTCGCCGCCGCGGCCGGCACTGACATGGGTGTGCTGGTGACCGGCGCCTCGGGCAGTGGCAAAGAATTGATCGCACGCGCTTTGCATCGGCATTCACGCCGTGCCGATGGGCCGTTTATCGCGGTCAACTGCGGCGCCTTGCCTGACAACCTGGTAGAAAGCGAATTGTTTGGCCACGAGGCCGGTGCCTTTACCGATGCCAAAGAGCGCAAGATCGGTCGCGTTGAGGCGGCCGATGGCGGCACCCTGTTTCTCGATGAGATCGGCGAACTGCCGCCATCGGCGCAGGTCAAATTATTACGCTTTTTAGAAGATCAGCGCTTTGTGCGCTTGGGTGCCGAAGACGAGTTGCAGGTCGATGTGCGCGTGATCTGCGCCACCAATCGCGATCTGGTGGCCGCGGTTGAAGCTGGCACTTTTCGTGAGGATCTCGGCTATCGCCTCCAGGTGATTCGGATTCACCTGCCGGCTTTGCGTGAACGC
>JAQIBG010000489.1 GCA_027859175.1 Planctomycetota bacterium
CGACAGCCACCGAAGCCCCAGTCGCCGAAACCCTCCTCGCCCTCCCACGCGAACGCGGCAGCCTCAACAGCAGCGAAGCAAAAGCCTCACCGGCCTCAGCCCCGCCGACATCCGCACCCACCTCAAAGCCCTCGTCGCCACCGGCCAAGCCCGCACCGAAGGCCAAAAACGCAGCACGCGATACATCTCAGTCAGCTAGGAGCCATAAAATGACCGCTCTCGTCGCCGTAATGAATAAACAAGCTGTGGCTTTGGCTGCCGACAGTGCAGGCACCGTTCAAATCCCCGGCAAGGAACAGCACAAAATCTATGCCATGAACAAGGTCTTTGCGCTGAGTAAGAGCAAGCCGGTCGGCATGATGATCTGCGGCGATTCGCAGTTCCTGGGCTTGCCGTGGGAAAGCATTATCAAGCAGTTCCGGCGGAAGGAAAAAGATCGTTCTCTCGCAACTATCCCTGAATGGCGTGACAGCTTCCTTGCGTATCTCGGTGAGCTTACGAGTGGGGTGGATTCCAAGACTCGAGATCAACAGTTCCTCTACCGTTACCCTGCAGTGTTGAAGAGTATTCTTGCGAAACTCGAGCAAGGTGGAGCCAGACCAGAAGAGATGGGCGACCAACTTGAAGGAGGCATCACCGCGCGAATTGAGGAACTGAATGAAGAAAACCAGATCGCAGAGGTTAGTGCGGAGGATATTGATGAATTCGTGGCCAAGAATCTTGGAAGCATTGAAGAAGCGGAGAATCAGCTCTTTCTTGATCACGGCATTGAGCCCTTGGAACTTGAAGAGGCACGAAAACCAATCCTGAGATCACTTTTTGAGCGTTCCCTGCCCAACAAGCGTGGCGTAAGTGAAATCGTCTTCGCTGGCTTCGGAGAAGATGATTGGTTTCCAAGCGTATTCAGCATCCATGTAGATGGATCAACGAATGGCCAAGTGCGACATTGGGTTGGCACTGAGGCTAAGGTCACCAGGGAGTATGGCAGTGAGATCGCAGCTTTCGCTCAAGCCGATATTGTTTGGACATTATTGCGCGGTATTCACCCATCTCTGCACTCAGACCTCGACCAAGCCCTACAGGCTGCATTTGGCGAACATGTTCCCGGCATGATTGGTCAGTTGCTTGAGGAGCATATTGAGGACACGGACACGCTTCGGGAGATTGTCAGCAAGATTGTCGAGATCGGGGGCAAGGCTTACCAGGCAATTCGGGGGCAATCCGACCAATATTGCTTCGACCACCATACGATGCCGGTACTCGCCTCGATCCAACATCTCGGCAAAGGCGAGCTGGCCCAGTTGGCTGAGAGTCTGATCACGACCACCAGCCTCAAATACCGAATGGCCATTGATTCACAAGAAAGCGTTGGTGGGCCTGTTGATGTGGCCGTCATCTCGAAAGATGAGGGCTTCATCTGGATTCAACGCAAACACTACTTTGAGCTCCAGCAAAATCCCGCTTTCGGACGCCTGGAGCCCGAGTTATGATGATGGCAAAGTCTCTTGCCTCTTCATCCAACCGAATGAGGATACAGTCATGCTACGCGTACGCGAAAACGTGGTCCTACCTAGCCCAACGCCCCTGTCTGCAGAGGCGATGCGCACCGCATTCGACCGCATTCGTCAAGACATGCATCTCTCGGACAGACCTGCCGTTACCATCGAACAGCCACATGATTTCTCTGGGGCCTGGAACGACCGTATGGACCAACTCGGGGCCCGCCGTGGCACCTGGGACGAACTCGAGGCCCTGCTGCCAGAGGCCTGACAGACCTTCGCATGCCATGCCACAGGAGCTGAGGCATGACTGACGGTCCCCCCATCCTCCAGGCCGGCATGATCGCCTGGGCCCATACATGGCCCGACTGGGAGCATCTACCCGGTCAAGAAGAGCCCCATCCCGTGATTGGCCTTGGCTGCAATCAAGCTGGCGAACTGGCACTGCTGCCTTGTTCAAGCAAAGGAGACCTCGGTAGGCTTCAGGTCTCACTCTGCCGCACGAGCTTCGTCGAATGCCCCAGCGCATTCAAACCTCTCGGTCCTCTCTCCAAGGATCCCACCTGGGCCTGCGTGGCAGACAAGCATTGGAGGCCCAACCTGCGGTGGGCTCAATCCGAACGTGGTCTTCTGGTCATGCCGCAGACTTCGATTCGTTTACGTCGGATAACCAAGCTTGCGGAAAGCGACTGGAAGCGCCTCCAATTCGAATTGGCCAAGGCAATCCGGACTACCAAGGATCAGCGTCGATGACTGGGCTGGATGCACCCCATGTCACATCCAGGCGTAAGGCTAGCACTGAGAAACAGTTTGTCATGGGTGTCCAAAATTTCCCAAGAGGCGTCGCCGAACTCCCTCTCTTAACAACCCATTCGGCCACCAAGGCGGCACAAATTACCAGCACAGAGCTCAGATTGCTCTGAGCGCCCTTGGCTCCAGCGACGCGCGAGTGCTGTGATTGATTATGCGAAGGGCACTCGCTCGTTGGCAGACGGCTGATGGCCGAATCGAGGGCACGCACGGTTATCCGCGTCACGCTACCCACCGCCTCCTACCAATCCACCAGCGATGGGTCACAAACTTACACCCGACACGAAACCATATCTGCGCCCATCAGAGCCTCGGAAGTGAGGAAGCGCAGAAGCGGCCGTTGTGTCTGAGCGTTCAATCCGTCATGGATTGCTTGCTACCACCAACAGGCCCCAGCGTCTCGGCCGAGCTGGAGCTCTGCGGTCCCGGGAGACAGCCACCGCGCCAGCGATCCATCCTGGGGGTGTCGAATGCCTATTCGACAATCAGCGTTCTGTGTCGAAGAGCATTCGACACTCCCGGGAAACAGCCACCTCCTGCCAAATCCGCACCAATTATCCCACCACGCTCCGGACAAGGACTCAAACGGGACCGCCGAGCTCCAGATCGGAACACCGGCACCGAACCTTCCTGTGCGGTAATGGCCACATCGGTCGTTGACGAATAAAACCGAAGCAGGAGAGGCCCACTCCGTTATCTCCCCCCACAACGGCACGCCTGTCCTCCCGTCGCTCCCAGGCGCCACGCTGAGAGACCGGTGTCTTGCCAGGCGAGGGTGTCGTTGATCCACACCTTGGCCGCGTCATCGGAGGCGATCGCGAGGAGCATGTCGGCCTCCTCTTCGAAGGAGACCTAGGCGTAGGCTAAATGATCCGACCATGCGAAAGAGGACTCTGTTCCTTATTATTCTAACCCAATGGCAAGGCTATTGCCATCAGGCCAGATCGTGAAGAGCCCGCACAAGATCAAGTTGTGCAAGCCGGTCGATGATAACTGGCGGGAAAAGGCTGTCAGATGCCGACCCTGCGTCAGAGCAGGCGGTCACGAGCGTAGCGATGGGTGAATCCACTCGGCGACAAGCCCACCAAGCGCTTGAAGCAGCGCTGGAAGGCACTCAAACTCCCGAAGCCTGTTGCATCGGCGATGGCAGGCAAATTCCAGCCTTCGAGCAGAAGCCCCTTGGCACGGGTGATGCGTGCACGATGCAGCTCAGCCAGCGGCCCCCGGCCCAGAGCGTCCCGGAAGCGACGCTCGAGGGTCCGGCGCGAAACCCCAAGACGCCGGGCAAGGTCATCGACGGTAAGGATGTGCAGCGGATCGGCACTGATGGCCGCCATGCCAGCTGCCACAACCTCGTCGCCGATCGCGCTGGAGTCGCTGGAGGCCCGCAGCGCGACCCCGGCTGGCGGCAGACAGGTCAGAGCGCGGCGACGGCGGTCCAGGAGCAGGTCCTGAAGAGCCACCATGCTCTCACGACCGATGGCCGCATGCGGCACCTGCACGCTCGAGAGTTGTGGCTCGGTGGCGGTGCAGCGGGCAATGAGATCATCAGCACCGATGATGGAGATATCACCCGGCACCTCCAGTCCCAGGTCATGACAGACCTCGATGGCCTCGATCCCGACCAGATCGTTATAGGCGAACAAGCCACATGGCCGCAGCAGACCCGACAGCCAGGCCCGCAGGCGTTCGCCATCGTCGTGACTGCCCATGAGACGGAACGCACTGCTCGTACGCCCAGCGGCGGATAGCGCTTGGCACCAGCCGGCCTCGCGTTCGGTTCCGCCGTGTCCCTGGGCCAGGAATGCGAACTGGCTCAGCCCACGATCGAGCAGGGTGCTGGCGGCCAGGGCGCCCACGGCGTGCTCGTCGACCGTGATCGCGCATGGGGCCAAGCGGTCGGGATTCTCAACGACAGCCACCAATGGCAGTCCTAGGCCGCACAAGTCGGCCAGCAGTTGCCGGCCAGCATAGGCCAGGATGCCGTCGGGTCGCCACCGCTCCAGGGCAGCCACGACGTCCTGGCCCCAGGATTCGAACAGGCGCAGATGCGCCGGTCGCTGACGTGGCGCAAGGGCAGCACCAGCGAGCACCTGTTCGCCCAGGACTGCCAGGGAGTCGCTGACAAGTGCGATGCGCCACATGATCTGCAATCTTCCCCCTCCTCCAGTATGCTGGTCCGGGGCCCGCTTTTCCAGTATGAGAGGGCGCCGGCCGAAGAGGATGCCCAACTCGGGGCGCTAGCAGGCTGTTGAAGGGGGGTCGCAGACCCCCCTGGGTAGAGAGTCGCGTCAGGAAAACCTTGGAAAATGGCGACCGCAGGACGCCCAAAGTTTTCTTGAGGATAACAGGCTGGTGTATTTCAACAGCCTGCTAGGTGCAGAATTCCCAACCGGCTGTCCAACGCCGATGGCTCCGCCCGCCCAGAATGGCCCTGAGCCTCAAAGGAGATACAGCGGGTTTTCGAACCAGGACAACGGACCAGCCCAACCATTATTCGTATCGACACCGGTCTGCCTGCGGCCAAGCGACTCGACGTGGCCATCGAGGAAGACCGCATTGATGCGCTCGTTGGTATGACGAAACCCAAAGCCCATGTCGTTCTTCCCCGGGAATATCTCTCGGATGACTTCTCCCTTGGTCGCGTCCTCAAGCCCGTCCGCGAACAAGAGGGTCATGGTCGGGTGGGACGCTCGGCTGAGATGCTTGTGACTGAGCTCCTGGGGCAAGGAATCGGCGTACATGCCAGTGCGAGCATTCTTGCCGAAGTTGAAATTGAACCCGCCGTCGGGACAGCTCCAGAGGCGGCTACTGGCAGTCTCGACGTACGGCGTCAGCAGATCCCACCAGGGCTGCCCCCTGCCGCCCACGGTGCCGCTGTTGAAGGGGACGATCCAGTCGCCGTTGTCATCCGGGTACACGGTCGCCGCCATGCCGATCTGGCGCAAGTTGTTCATGCATTGGATCGACCGCGCCGCCTTGCGGACGAGAACCACGCCGCTCAACAGCAAGCTGGCGAGGATGGCGATGATCGAGATCGTCACGAGTAGTTCGATCAGCGTGAATGCCGATTGCCGAGTGTGAATTGCCATCAATTAATTCTAGCAGAACCCAGCCGACTGTCGAGCAGAGACGCGACATCCAGGTGGCGTTTTGCGCCAGCGGTTTTCCGCTACCGCGACCGCCATGGCGCAAATCGCCTCCGTGCTGACGCCGATGGCCTGCTGGAAGACGGGCCGTTGCGGTATCACATGTCATCAACCATGGAGAACCGATAATGTTTGCAGGCCACGCTACTCTCGACCAGACCACCGATGCACACTCGACCATGGGCGCGCAGGCCCTCAACTGGTGGCAGCAGGCCCGACTGGGCCTGTTCATCCACTGGGGGCCTTATGCCGAGCTCGGCGGCACCTGGCAGGATCAACCCGTACGCGGTTGCGCCGAGCACATCCGCCGGACGGCGCCAATCGCGCGCCAGACCTATCGGGAGATGGCGCTGGCCTGGTGCCCAGACGACGTCGAACCTGCGGCATGGGTGGATCTGGCCCGCGACGCCGGGCTCGGCTACATGGTCTTCACCAGCAAGCACCACGACGGTTTCTGCCTCTGGGACAGCCCCGAGACCGACTTCACCATTGCACGTGGTGCCTTGGGGCGCGACATCATGGCCGAACTGCGCGCAGCCGCCGATGCCGCGGACATGCCGCTAGGATGGTATTACTCACCCCGAGACTGGGACCATCCTGACTTCCGTGGAGATCACGGCCACCCCGACCTGAAGGCCGATCCCGATCGCGACCAACGGGCCCACCTGCCACGCTATCTGGCCTGCATGCAGACCCAGTGCGAAGACCTGATCCAACGCTATGGACCGGTGGCGACCCTCTGGTTCGATGGTCAGGACAACGATCCAGAGACCGCTGGCAGCGACGCCCTGCTCGCCCGTCTGCGTGCCCTGGCCCCGCAAACCCTGATCAACGATCGCATCGGTCATGACGGCTACCAAGCGGACTATGCCATCTGTGAGGGATTCATTCCCGGCGAGGCCCCGACCCGGCCCTGGGAGACCTGTCTCAGTCTCAACTACAATTGGGGATTCTGTCATCGCGACCATCGCTGGTGCGGCCCACAAGAACTCATCCGCAAGGCCTGCGAAACCGTTGGCAACGGTGGCAACCTGCTAATCAACGTTGGCCCCGATGGCGCAGGACGGGTGCCGCAACCGGCGGTCGACTGCCTGCACGCCTTGGGGCGCTGGATGCGCGTGCACCGGCGTGCCCTGTGCGGCACGAGTGCCCTACCGGCACCCGCTCCCGAGTTGCGGTACACCCGCGATGCGGATGCGATCTATGCGCTGGTCCTGCATCCGCAGTCCGGCGAGCTGCGGCTCCCAGGACTGTGGGCCGGCATGGCACCACGCCTGCTCGGTGGCGACTCCCTGCCGTGGCGACAGGATGGCAACGACGTGGTGGTCACCCTGCCTGCCATCGACGACGGTCTGGTTCGTGTGGTCGAACTACCGGAAGGAGTTCTCTCGTGAACGCTGTCAGCATCTGTGCCTGCCTGCTGCTCACCGTGGGTGGCCTCGAAGCCGCTCAGGAAGGGCTCCTGCGCAACAACGGCTTCGAGGGACCCGGCGTGGACTTCCGTCTCCGACCCGAAGCACGGGCGCGAATCGATGGACGCATCGCTGAGGGTTGGCAGGACAACTCGCAGTGGGCCGATCTCGATCTGCATTATGCGATCGACCCCACCGGCGGCCGCAACGGCAGCGCTGCGCAGCGCGTCGAGCTGCGCGCCACCGCCGACGGCAGTCCGCAACTGCTGCAGGAGTTTGAGGTCCAGGCCGGCCAGACCTACACCGGTCGCGCCTGGGTTCGCGGTTTGGAGCGGGTGCCGGTCAACCTGCTGCTACGCGCGTCCGGATCTCCCTACACCCTCCACGCCCGCCATCAGGTGCTGACCACGCCAGACTGGCAGGAGCTGCGCGTCACCTGGACCGCGAGCGCAGACGGACGGGCCTCCTTCATCCTCAACCCCGAGGCGGCTGGCACGGTCTGGCTTGACGATGCTGCCCTGAGCGCAGCGCTAGCCGAACCCCGAGCTGCCGCCCCGATTCCCGGGACCGCCGACCCGGCCCAGCGCGGCGACGGCGCCAACCTGCTGCGTAACCCGACCCTGGCGACGCCCTATGGTCAGATCGAAGCCCGTGACGGCGAGATCAGCGGCGCGGTCGCGCACGGCTGGGAAGACAACTCGGCCTGGGCCGACGTCACCCTGCGTTACGAGATGGACACCCTCAACGCCCGCAGCGGTGGCGCCTGCCAGCGGATCACCGTGCGCTCAGTGCGCAGCGGCGTGGTTCAGTTCGCCCAGCCCTTCGAGATGCGCCGCGGACGCAGCTATCGCGCCGAGGTCTGGGTGCGGGCCGAGGTCAGCATGCCGGTCCAGGTCATCGTGCGCGACGCCAAGGGCCCCTGGCAGGTGCATGCCAGCAGCCAGGCGACCCTCGCCCCCTCCTGGCAGCGAATGGTTCTGACGTGGACCGCGGCCAAGGACTTTCCGGTCTATCTCATGGTCATGCCCCAGGGCACCGGCGCCATGTTCCTGGACGAGGCGACCGTCGCCGACGTCACCGGTCTGCCCGTGCCCGTCAACCCAGCGCCACCCAAGACCGGGAACCTGCTGGTCAACAGCTCCTTCGAGGCTGGCCTCGCCAACGGCTGGATGCTGCGCCTGGGTCAGCAACCCGGGAATCCGATCGCGGATGACGCCGATTTCCCCACCGAGGCACCGGTCCATGGCCGCCACAGCGTGAGCTTCGTTGCTGCCGGTGGTCTGCTGCGAACCGGTGGCTCCCCTGCGGACCTCGCCACACCGAAGGTCGCTGTCAACTGGGGCCGGCCCCACGTCTTCAGCATCTGGCTGCGGGCTGAGAGACCGGTGGAGGTGGTCCAATTGCGCTTCGGCGGCGGCACGGAACGCACCGTCAGCATCGACCGCGAATGGCACCAATACGCCGTGCAGGCGACCCCCGGCGAGGGCCAGGACTCGATGACCGGACAGGTCCGAATCCTGGCCAGCGAAGACACGCGCATCTGGGCGGACGCGGCTCAGATCGAAGAGGCCGAGGCGGCTTCGGCCACCTACCTGGAACCCCATCCGATCGAGATCGCCCTCACCAGCGACCGAGCTGGGGCCGTGCACCATGGTAGCGATGATGTGCACCTCCACGTCCAGTTATCCCCGATGGCACCGGAAGGCAGCGTCCTGCGGGCCCGCGTGTACGACCTCTACGGCGATCAGTCAGTTGCCTTACCAGAACTGCGACTGCCGGTCGAATCGCTCGAGGTCCCAGCCAGCGTACTCCGACCGCTCGGTGTGTTCCGTATCGTCGCCGAGGTCGTTGATTCCGACGGAAGGGCGCTGACGGCACCAACCTCAACCCGATTCGCGCGCCTGCCCCGGCCGATCGAGATCGAGCCGCGCGAGTCCTTCTTCGGTATCCATACGCGCTTCGATGCTGAGGGCATCGCCATTGCCCGGGCAACCGGCATGCGCTGGCTGCGAGTCCACGACGCTGCGCCGCATCTCACCAAGTGGGCGGTGGCGGAGCCGGACCGCGACCACTTCCGGTTCTACGACGACCTCGTCGATCACGCCCTCGCATCTGGATTGGCGATCCTCGGAATGTTCGACGGAGCTCCACACTGGGCCAGCGCCGAGCCACGCGCAAGTAGCGGCTACTTCAGCATGTGGAACATGCCCACTGGTCCGGATGCCCTGGAGCGTTGGGAGAACTATGTGGCAACCCTGGCCGCCCACTACCGTGGCCGGATCGACCACTGGGAGGTCTGGAACGAGCCCTGGGTCGATCTCTTCTTCCCCGGCGGCACGCCAGAGTTCTACGCCGATCTGATGCGGCGAGCCCATTCCCGGGCCAAGGCCGCCAACCCTGATGCCTACATTGTCGGCATCAGCACTGCCGACAATCATGACGCGTTCACCACGGCGGTGCTGACCGCAGCCGGAACCGACCATTACGATGCGCTCTCCTTCCATGCCTACATCGCCGGTATGGCCAACGGCCCCGATAATTGGGCTCTCGCCAACGCGACCAAGTATCGCGCGCTGCAAGCGGAACACGGCGAGGCCAAACCCGTGTGGCTGACCGAGGGCGGCCCCGGTCCGCACTGGCAGGGCTTCCCTGCGGCCGATTCGTCACCAGCAGGGGTCTGGCAGAACATGTCGTGGATCGTGCGCGCCGACGTGGCCTTGAAGAACGCCGGGATCGAACGGTTCTTCGTCTACTCTGCGGCCGGTCGCGAACCAGCCGGAGCGATCGGATTCCAACTGCTCGAACACGACCGAACCATCAAGCCGGCATTGGCCGCGCGTGCCGTACTCGCCTCCACGATCGACGGCGCCCAAGCCCTGGAGCGCAGCGAACCAGTGCCCAATGCGGTCGAGAGCTACGCCTTCCTGCGGCGCGACGGCACCACCATCCGCATCCTGTGGAGCATGGACAACCTGGAGCATCGGGTTGCAGTCCAGGCTGGACAGGTCGCCTTCGACATGCTGGGCAATCCGCTTCCGATCCACGACGGACAGATTGCGGTCGACGGACACCCGATCTACGTCGGCTCGTCCCTCCCCTGATCGCGGCCGACCCTGCGTGCGTGGCTGGTGGTGGTGATCGGGGCCGTGGCCAGTTGGCCGTTTGCTCCGAGTAGGGAGTGGGGGTGGTCCCAATGCTGTTTCCCTAACGCGACGCTATAACCACCTGCAATAAAACAACTTGACATCGCTTTGGGGTCTGGCCGTCGGGCCTCATGAGCCAATCG
>JAQIBG010000014.1 GCA_027859175.1 Planctomycetota bacterium
GCAGTCACCACACGATACGTGCCAGCGCCACCACCACCGAGCCTTCGGCCGCGCTGGCACCGGTACTGGTGGATACCAGTTGGGCAGCGCGGCGATCAGCACCACCAGTATTCACAACAGGCAACGGAGCCCACGCGTTCAAGACGGTCATCAGTGGCCGCTCAGTACCAATCAGCTGAGAGCCCAAGCCGATCTCGTGAATGATCCCTACGACCCCTGGGCGCTAGTAAGGTTTCATTTACTAGTCAAGTGGGTCAGGCAAGAATCCATTCAGGACGTATGCCGGGGCGCGGCCACCCGGACACTAGTAAAAGATCCTTTACTATGGCAGGAAGTTAAGAAAGATCTCTTTATTAGCATTTGGAGTCAGGCAAGAAACCTTTCCTCGGTCCATCTCACAACGGGAGCCTTGTTATGGTCAGAACTACGGGGGTGTATCGAAACACTGGCACCGTGGATGAAGCCGTGCACTGCTTCATCCCCCATCCCCTACCGCCCCGGGAGCCTGAGTTGGTGCTCAGCACCGAACAGCACGCACTCCTTCAGCGAGCTGAGGCCGCTATGGGGCGCCTGAGCGTTGCAGCAAGCATGGTGCCGAGTGCTCAATGGTTCCTCTACGGCTTTGTCAGAAAGGAAGCGCTCGTCTCGTCTCAGATAGAAGGGACCCAAGCCACCTTTCAAGACG
The DNA here is from genome assembly GCA_027859175.1 of Planctomycetota bacterium. Lineage (GTDB taxonomy): Bacteria > Planctomycetota > UBA11346 > UBA11346 > UBA11346 > GH22. The sequence goes on from JAQIBG010000014.1 coordinate 686, forward strand.
TGGCTGCATTTGAAGCGACCAGGCAATCAGATCGGCCCGCTGACGTTGAAGAGGTCTGTAATTATATCGTGGCGCTCGATTATATTCGCCACCAACTCCGCAACCCCAAGGGGCTCCCCATTAGCCGGCGGCTCCTTTGCGAGGCCCATTCACGCCTGCTAGCAGGCGTTCGCGGTAACGACCGTCTACCCGGAAAAATACGAACAACGCAGAACTGGATCGGCGGCAGCCGACCTGGCAATGCTCGCTTTGTGCCGCCACCACCAGATGCGCTTGACAAACTGCTCGCAGACCTCGAACAATGGATTCACACAGACGACCCCCTGCCGCCGCTGGTGCGAGCTGGCTTAGCGCATGTCCAATTCGAAACCATTCACCCCTTCCTCGACGGCAACGGGCGATTGGGTCGCATGCTCATTACCTTGCTCGTTGACCACTGGGGGCTGCTAGACAGCACCCTGCTCTACCCCAGCCTGAGCTTCAAACGTCGACAACAAGAATACTACCAGCACTTGAACGCCGTCCGTCAGAATGGCGACTGGGAGGGCTGGGTTACCTTCTACCTCGACTGCATGGCTGAAGCCGCGGAAGACGGCATCGCCACGGCAATGACCTTATTTGATATGATCGATACCGACCGGCAAAAGATCGTGGCGGCGCCACAGGCCTCGGTCACCGCAATTCGACTCTTCGAGTTACTGCCTCAGCATCCAATGCTGACGGTGGGATTGGTCGTCACATTGTTGCAGGTCACCAAACCAACCGCGCAAAAAGCCCTCACTGCTCTTGAATCAGCCGGCGTACTGGTGGAGACAACCGGTAAAAAACGCGACCGCTTGTTTGCCTACGAGCGGTATCTCGCGGAACTTGGGCGCGATGTGGGATTGGTCTAGCCTGTCACCCCTGGTCGCAAACTAACCGCAAGCGCCGCAACAAGGCCTTCCCCACGGTTGGCGAACAGCTCTTGGGTGCCAAGCCTGGGGCATGTGCCTTTCTTGGTTGAACCATGACCCCTGCACCGAACATATTATTATGGAGCGCGGCCACTTGGCTGCTGGTCATTCCCCTCGCGGTTGCCAATGGGGTACTCAGGCAAGCCGTCCTCATCCCCTGGCTGGGTACCAAGCTCGCCTACCCAATCAGTGGCGCACTGTTGATTGCAGCCATCGCCGCTGTGGCCTGCCTGCTGGTCAGTCGCCTGGGGCCACGTCATGCCATGGTATGGGTAAGTATCGGCATCGCCTGGGGCACAGCCACCTTCTGCTTCGAACTGCTGATGCTGCGTGCCGCCAACAAGGGCTGGGACGCACTGGTTCAGCAATACAACTTTTCTGACAACAATATCTGGCCCTTGGTCATGGTGTGGACGCTGCTGGCGCCCCTTCTGGTGGCCACGTGGCGCAAGCAGGTACAAGCCAGCACTGCCTCATACTGAGCGTTCCGGCCAAACGGCAGAGCGAACGTTCGGTGGGGAAATTTCCGCTCACATGCCCTTGATATGCCACCGTCTGCGGGTCTCAGACTGCCTGCAGCTGAGGCCTGTCTGCTTACATATCGCATCGCCAGCGAACTGTCATTGGAACTGCCAACAAGACCGCCTACTGTCCCCGGCAACTGGCGCCTCCGCCCCCGTCTAGCGCAGCTCCAAGAATCGATCGGGGCAGTCCATCGGTAGGCCGGTTACCCAATCCACGCAAAGGACCATTGCAGATGAGCGACCACGACAAATGCCCCGTCACCGGCCAGAGTGCCAGTGCAAGTGCCGGACAAGGCACCACCAATCGCGATTGGTGGCCCCACCAACTCAATCTCGGCATCCTGCACCAGCACGCTCCGGCGTCGAACCCGATGGATGACAACTTTACCTATGCCGAAGCCTTCGAGAGCCTCGATTTCGCGGCGCTCAAGCAAGACCTCTACGCCCTGATGACCGACTCCAAGGAATGGTGGCCGGCCGACTGGGGCCACTACGGTGGCCTCTTCATCCGCATGGCCTGGCACAGCGCCGGCACCTACCGCGACAGCGACGGCCGCGGCGGTAGCGGTACCGGTAATCAGCGCTTTGCGCCCCTCAACAGTTGGCCTGATAACGGCAATCTCGACAAAGCACGCCGCCTGCTCTGGCCGATCAAACAAAAGTACGGCAATAAACTCAGTTGGGCCGATCTCATGATCATGGCCGGTAATTGCGCCCTTGAATCAATGGGTTTCAAAACCTTCGGTTTCGGCGGCGGCCGCGAAGACATCTGGCAGCCAGAAGAAGACATCTACTGGGGTCGCGAGCAAACCTGGCTCGGCGACGAACGCTACAGCGGCGAGCGCACCCTCGACAACCCCCTGGCCGCGGTGCAGATGGGGCTCATCTATGTGAACCCCGAAGGCCCCGATGGGAAACCCGATCCGGTCGCCTCTGGTAAAGACGTCCGCGAAACCTTCGCTCGCATGGCCATGAACGCTGAAGAGACCGTGGCCCTGGTCGCCGGCGGACACACCTTTGGCAAGGCCCACGGTGCCGCTGATCCGGCCCTGGTTGGCCCCGAGCCCGAAGGCGCACCAATTGAGGCCCAAGGTCTCGGCTGGAGTAATTCTTTCGGTTCTGGCAAGGGTGACGACACCACCACCAGTGGCATCGAGGGTGCCTGGAAGCCCAATCCCACCACCTGGGACAACGGCTACTTTGACATGCTGTTCGGCTACGAATGGGAGTTGGTTGAAAGCCCGGCTGGCGCCAAGCAGTGGGCCGCCAAAGACGTCAAAGAAGAGCACCTCATTCCAGCCGCCCATGGCACCAAGCCCAAGGCACGGCCAATGATGACCACGGCCGATCTGTCCTTGCGCTTCGACCCGCTCTACGAGCCCATCGCACGCCGCTTCTGGAAAGACCCACAAGCATTTGCCGACACCTTCGCGCGCGCCTGGTTCAAGCTCACGCACCGCGACATGGGCCCGATCGCGCGCTATCTCGGCCCGCTGGTGCCGAAGGAAGTGCTGATCTGGCAGGACCCGGTCCCGGCCGTCGATCATCCGCTGGTCAACGATGCGG
>JAQIBG010000040.1 GCA_027859175.1 Planctomycetota bacterium
CGATGGCACCTGCTATCAGCTCGACCCGCCATTCTTGGTCATGGCGACGCAAAACCCGATTGAGAACGAAGGCACCTATAATTTGCCGGAAGCACAGCTGGATCGCTTCCTAATCAAGATCGTGTTGCCCTATCCTGATCAGGCCGACGAAGAACGGATCCTGGGCCTGTTCTTAGCCGGGACCTCGCCGGATGCGATTCTGCAAAAATCGGTGCGCAGCATCGCCACCCCCGAGACCCTGCGGAAATTGCAACATCTCGCCAGCCAAGTGGTGGTGCAGCAACCGGTGGTGCGTTTCATCAGTGAGATCGTGCGCAAGACGCGCGGCTTTGCTGGGCTGCATCTAGGCGCCAGTCCGCGGGCCGGGATCGCAATTCTCACCTGCAGCCGGGCCCTGGCCTTGGCTCGCGGGCGGGCCTTTGTGGTGCCCGATGACGTGGTTGATGTGGTTCTGCCTGCTATGCGGCATCGCGTGATCCTCTCGCCAGAGGCTGAGATCGAAGGGCGTAGCGCGGATTCGATTCTGTCTGAGTTGCTGTCGCAAGTTGAGGTGCCGCGTGGCATCAGCGCGCCAGCGGCCCCGGTTGATGACCCCGGCAGTCTGGATCTCTAGGGGCTCGCTATCTATCCAACTCGTCTGTTTTTGGTTCTGGTTATGGTGCCAGCTGCGTTGTCGCTCCTTTTGGTGGTGATGCCGGAGATTCGTCATCTGGTGTTTGCCGTTGATGCCTTGGTAGTGGGGGTGGTTGTGGTTGACTTGCTGTTGGGTTTGCCACGGCGTAGCCATTTCAAGGTAGAGCGCTCCTTCGTTGGCACGTGGTCGCACAATCGGCAAGAGCGGGTGCGCTTTCACATTGATCATCATTCGGTGTTGCCCCGGCGAGTGACCGTGGTGCCCGACTTAATGGCCGCTTTGGTGACCGAAATGGGTGCGCAAGTTTTGAGCTTGCCGCCGCGTCGCCGGGCCAGCGTGGTGTTCGCAGTAACAGCGACTGAACGCGGGGTGTTTGAGTTTGGTGCGCTGTGGATTGCGGCGCATTCGCGGCTCGGTTTATGGCGGCGTCATATGCGCTTTGGGGAGTCGACCCCGCTGCACGTGTACCCGAACCTCAAACAATTGTCTGAGTATGCCCTGCTCGCGCGGACCAATCGACTGAGCTTGATTGGTGTGCGGCGCTTTCGCCGTGCCGGTGGTGACACCGAGTTTGAACGGCTGCGCGACTACCAAACCGGCGACCCCTTGCAGCGGGTTGATTGGAAGGCGACCGCGCGGCGCCAGGCGCTCACCGTTCGCGATTTTCAGGTGTCGCAGAGCCAGAACGTGATCTTCATGTTGGATACTGGTCGCATGATGGCCTCACGGCACGAGGCCGAAGGCGGCGAGATCAGCCTGCTGGACCAGGCTATCGACGCGGCCTTGATGATGGCCTATGTGGCGCTGGCCCAGGGCGATCGTGTTGGCCTGATTGCCTACAGCGATTCAGTGCATCGCTATGTACCGCCGAAGGGCGGGGCGCGTCACCTCAACCAATTGATCCATGCCGTTCATGACTTGCAGCCGCAGTTGGTTGAGAGCCGGCATGACGAGGCGTTTCTCTACTTGCAGCGCAAGGAACGCAAACGCTGCATGGCGTGTCTGTTCACGTCGATCATTGACCAGGTGAATGCCGACGTGATTCAGGCCCATGTGACCAAATTACATGGCCGGCATTTGCCAATGACCGTGGTGTTGCGCGATCCCGGCTTGCATGTCTATCTCGATAAACCACCGGTTGGTGAGGACGCGCTGTATCGCAGCGGGGCGGCAGCGATGATTGCGAATTGGCGCGAAGAGGCACTGCGTAGCCTGGGTACCGCCGGTGCCTTGGTGGTGGATAGCGCGGCCGATGAATTGACGCCGGCTGTGGTGTCGCGCTACTTGGAAGTGAAAGCCCGACACCTGTTGTAACAGGTTGTGGCTCCCTGGCTGAGTTGGCTGCGCGCTAAACCGGCGCCGAGCCAAACATCATGGCGAGCAAAATAGTGGCCGTAGTCAGATAAATACCAACCCCGGTGACGTCGTTGAGCATCGTGATGAAGGGGCCGGCGGCGATTGCCGGGTCGATGCCAATGCGGTTGCACAT
>JAQIBG010000055.1 GCA_027859175.1 Planctomycetota bacterium
GCTTGGCGACCAGTCGCCAAGCCCTCATGCATACCACTACGGTCATCCAGGCTTAGATAATATAGCCCTGTTCGTCGTGTTCGCTCAGGTCCAAACCAGTCGATTCGCTGTCGCTGGCCACCCGCAAGCCAACCGTCTTATCGATCACAAACAGAATAATGGCCGACAAAATGCCCGACCAGGCCACGGTCACAATAATACTCAGCAACTGGGCCCACACCTGGCCGGCCACGGTGCCAGCACTGGCAGCGGCCTCGGCATCAATACTGCCATCGGCAAGGGCTGCCTGAATCGCGCCGCCACTCAAGAACAGGCTGTCAACCGAACCACCAAGTTGGTGCGAGGCAAACAACCCAGTCAAAAGCGCGCCAATGATACCGCCAACACCATGCACGCCGAAGGCATCGAGGCTGTCGTCGTACTTGAACATGTGCTTGAGGGTGACCGCGCCAAAATAGCAGCCAAAGCCACAGGCAACGCCAATCACCAAGGCACCCGGAACACCAACAGTGCCAGACGCGGGCGTAATACCCACCAAGCCACCAACCGCACCCGACACCAGGCCCAGCGCGCTGGGCTTACCATGCTTGACCCACTCGATCAGCATCCACGTCACCGCTGCGGTAGCGGCCGACACCTGGGTCACCAACATCGCCATGCCGGCCGTGCCATCGGCAGCCAACTGGCTGCCAGCATTAAAGCCGAACCAGCCCACCCACAAAAGCGCCGCACCCGTTACCGTCATGGTCAGGTTATGCGGCTTGATTGGCTCCTGCGGGTAGCCACGCCGCTTGCCGATCATGATACACGCCACTAAGGCCGCGATACCGGCATTGATGTGCACCACGGTGCCACCGGCAAAGTCAAGTACGCCCCAGGTGTGGAACAAGGCACCTTCGCCGGCCCAGGCCATGTGGCAAATCGGCAGGTAGCAGGTCAAACCCCATAAAACTGAGAACAGCACCATTGCCGCGAACTTCATGCGCTCAGCGTAAGCACCAGCGATCAGCGCCGGGGTAATAATAAAGAAGGTCATCTGGAAGGTGACGAAGATCGACTCAGGAATACTGCCGGTCATGCTGTCGACCTTCAGGTCCTTTAAAAACAATTGCGAAAAGCCGCCAAGCCAGGCCTGGGTGCTACCACCGTTGGTAAAGGCCAACGAATAGCCAACCACCACCCACAGCAGGCTCATGATGCCAGCCAGGGCAAAGCACTGCACCAATACCGACAACACGTTCTTGGCCCGCACTAGGCCGCCGTAGAACAGAGCCAGACCAGGCAGGGTCATGAACAACACCAGGGCCGTGGCGGTCAGCATCCACGCTGTATCGCCAGCGCTCAGTACGGCCTCCGGTTCGGCGGCAACACTAACCACAGCATCGGCAGTCGCGTCGCTTACCGCAGCATCTGCGGCCACATTGCTGACCGCCGGCACCAATTCATCGGCAGCCGGAAGTTCAAGGGTGAACAACTGGAGACTGACCAGAGTCGCAACAATGGTCAGCAATCGGAGCAGAGGCATCGCAGAATCCCAGGAAGGAGGCCGTGTGGGCGGCCTGGTGAAGCGCACCATCCTGAGCCGTCAAGCTCCCACTTCGACACGCAATTGTTGCATGGCTGATCAATTACTGCCCACAAAAGTGACATTTTCTGTCATTGGGGGGCTCACCTCAGGCAACTAATGCGCCTCTGCTAGCCGCCTTTGACCTTCCGAAGTGTCTCCTCCACCTTGCGCCGCTTGACCTCCAAGCCGTACAAGGTGCTGAGACGCTCAAAAATCACACCCACATCAAGACTGCTCATCATCTCGCAAGCCTCCTCGGAGGCATGGGTCACCTTGAGCCGCACGTCCACACCGCCACAGCGAACCATGAGTGCAATCAGCAGCGCTACACCGCTAGCATCAATCATCTCCAGGTTATGGCACTCCAGCACCACCGCCTGCGGCATCGACTCGCCAGCCAACAGCTTACTGATCGCCACTTCCAACTGCTCGACGCTATACCTATCCAAGCGTCCTAGCAGACGGACATTGCTGACCTGTCCGCTATTCTGGATCGAAATACCCAGGTCAGCCTTGCTTCGCCCCATGACACAAACCATAGGGCTCGTGGGCACGATGCCAAATCACAATAGGGCGACGCCGCACAGCCCTGTCTGCGCAGAGCCCACCAAACATTCCGGCGCTCAAAACGCCATCCGGCCCCAACACGGCTCCGGATCTGCCTCCAAGCCCAAACGCTCGCGAGCCTGGCGCACGTAGTAGCGATAGTTGTCGATCGTCACGCCGTTTGGAATGCGGTGATCAAGCCCAAACACCGTCCCGCGATTGAGTTCCGGCACCAGTTTGCGCGCCAACTCAATATCGATCGCGGCGCGACCATGGCGCAGCGCGTGCTTGTCGATCCCGCCCATAATCGCCAAGCGCTCGCCGTACTGAGCTCGCGTTGCCACCATATCCATGCCGGCCGCCGGCTCGAAAGGGAACATCATGTTCAACCCGGCAGCCAGCATCTGGTCCATCACCGGCCGTATATCGCCATCCGAATCTTGACCAAAAATCTGCGCACCACATTCCTGGGCCGCCGCCCACACGCGCTGATAATACGGCCCCACAAACTCGTTAATCTGGCGCGGTCCAAACAAGGGCCCACTCTTCCCGGCCATGTCTTCGTGAACAAACAGGTAATCAAGCCGCACGCCAGCGGCAGCCAAACGGCGCAAGCCCGTCTCGGCCGTCGTCGCCATAGTGTCGAGCATGTCGTGCACCAACTCGGGCTGCATCGCAACGGCAAGACACAGGTTTTCCTCACCCATCAGTTGACGCGGCTCATCAAAACCACCAGGGAAGCCAAGGCGCACCAGGTAATCCGGCTTGTACGGGCCATCCCAGCCCGTGCCCAAACGCTCATCGCTCCACTGATAGCGCGGCTTGATAGCCAGCCAATCATCCATGGTCGCCACCGGATGATCGAGCGGCAATGGGATCGTGGCCGCCGCCTTGGCCAACTTCATGGTGCGGCCATAGCCATCGCGCGTGATGCGATGGGTTGCGGTATCCTCAAGCACCACCTCCTCGCCACCCAACAAGCCAAGATGCACGGGTACAAAATGGCGGTCAACGGTATCAAAGCCGAAGGCCCGCATCTCAATCTGATCCAAGGGCACGCCGTCTGCGGACCACTCATCAGCCAATTGCTTAAGTGGCCCAAACAGCTCAGCAAAGAATGGCCGCGGGATCGGCCTGAACTGCATCAGGTCCATGAACTGCTGACGATTCCACCGTGCCATGTCGTTTTCTCCTGACCCCATCATCGCCGCGACGCCACCTGGGGCTAGATCGTGTTTCGACCATGACTCACAAAATCGATCGCTATAACGGGAGCATGCAAGGCCGTCCGAGTCACCGATGGTAAGCCACCAACTAGCCACTCCTGGCGCCACTGATGGCGCCAGTATAATGCGATATCTCCAGTATTTCTCAGGTAATCCCCCCAGCATCCTGGCTCTTGATGCCTGGACGATGGACCGTCACTGGCGCGTTGAACCGCGCTGCCTCGATGACACTTGGCTCATCATAGCAACCGGTGCGCGCCCCTTGGCGCTAAGCCTCGGCACGGCCACCTACCCGCTCACCACTGGTGCCGCTGCCCTGATTCCTGAGCACGCCAAGCACAGCCTGCAACTCGGCCCCGGTCGTGGCGGATCAGAACTTCTCAGTGTCCACATGCGCTGGAATGACCGCTGGGGCCGACCCCTGGCCGCATGCTGGCAACGGCCAACTTTTGCCGCACCAGCTTGGCTCAGAGCCACCCTGCCGGGCATGATCGACCGCTGGCAAGCCGACCCCGACTGCACCCACAGCGAGGCTGTCGGCCTTATCGTGCACCTGCTCGCGCACGATCTCGCAGCGAGCAAAGCCAACTACCACGCGGCACCACCGGCAGCCCCCAGCATGGATCCGCGCTTACAAGCTGCACTACTCATGATTGATCAAGACAGCCGCCGAGGCCTCACCGTTACCGACCTCGCCGCCGCCTGCGGCATCAGTCCGCAACGCCTGCGCGTTCTGTTTCGCCACGAACTCGGCACGAGCCCCAAAACTATGATCATCACCCGCCGACTGGCTTGGGCCGCGCACGAACTGCGCACCAGCAGCACAACCGTTGGTGCCATCGCCGAGCAATGCGGCTATGCCCAGGCGCGCCAGTTCTTCCTCGATTTTCGCAAGCGCTATGGCTGCACTCCGCGCGGCTGGCGCGAACGGCAAATGTAAATAATCAGGCCGAGGCAACCGCCCCGGCCTGATTGCTCAGCACAGGAAACTAGCGTAATGCTAGCAGGCTGTTGAAATACACCAGCCTGCTAGCCTCAAGGAAACCTTGGGCGACCTGCAGTCGCCATTTTCCAAGGTTTTCTCGAGGCGACTCTTTACCCAGGAGGGTCTACGACTCCCTTCACCCCCGCAGGCTGTATTTCAACAGCCTGCTAGAATTCCCAACGCCCGCCAACCCAGGCATCAAAGCCTGGCTCATTAACCCGCTCAACAGTCGGGTCAAAGGCGCTGGCCCGGTTCAGATGAGTCGCGTAGTTGTGGTTGAAAATATTATCAACCCCGGCTTCTAGCGTGAGACCGTGATCCAACTCGCACCGGCCCCATGCGCCAAGCACGGCCCAGCCTGCGGTTTCGTCGATATCAAGGTTGGAATCTTCATCGATACGATCTTGCCGGGCAGCCCAGTCCATCACCAAGCCCACGGCCCAGCGCTCGGTATTCCAGGCTGCACCCAAGCGCCCACCGAGAGGCGGCATCTGGGCCAAAGGCTTATCATCGGTGTCATTGTCGCCATGCACGTAGCCGAGGCTCGCCGTGAGTTCCAGGTGTTCAACCGGGCCCCATAACCCAGACAACTCGCCACCAAACAAGCTGGCATCCACGTTGCGATAAATACTGGCGCCATCCGCCAACCGAATGCCATCCTGACCGCGTGCGGTATCGCGCATAATCCAGTCAGACACGTCATCGTAAAAGCCGGTAAGTTCCACCTGCCAGGTGTCGCCGCTTGAGGCGACACCCAATTCTAGTTGACGGTGCACCTCCGGTTCCAGCGACGGATTACCCACCCAACGCATATTCGCCATCATACCGGGCGCCCAGGCCGCCAGAAACCGCTCATTGCCACTGGCACTGCGCGTCACTTGGCTCAAGGCGCCAAACCACTGCAGACCCTCCAGGCCGGCTGGCCCTTCAGCGCGCAGCAGGCCACCAAGGTTGGTTTCGCTCACGTCTTCGCCGGTCACGCCATAATAGCTATTATACAACGCACTGGCCGCCGGCGGATTCATCATCGGCGTGATGGGGCTTGGATCCACATTGCGCGATGCCGCTTCTGCGTCCACGCGATCCACGCGCAGACCAACGGTAAAGCGGTATTCGTCAAGCTCATGGCGGTATTCGCCATACACCCCAAGGTCTTCCGTGGTCACGTCTGGCCACAGCAGGCTTTGCAGGGAATTCACCTCGCCACTGGCGTCATTAGTGAAACGCGAGGCATCCAGGTTCTCTCTGGTGCCACTCAAGCCAAGTCGCAGGGCGCCGTCTTCCACCGGCCGCAACACGATATCGGCATCGCCAACAAGGCTCTCGGTTGTGCTGTCTACCCGCAGCTGACGCGGCGCCGTGAGCTCGCGCAGGGTGTAGTTGTCCATCACATGATCAACAGTGGCGTAGCCAAAACGCCACTGTCCACCCGATACCACGCCCTCATCGCCCAGATTCCAATCACCCGAGGCTGCCGCCCGGCGCAGGTCAGACTTGGGGCTATCCATGCCGGCCCCGGCAAACAAAGCGTCGTCGATGTTGACCGCGCCTACTTCCAAGCGGGCGCTGGCTGCATCGCCACGCCAACCACCATCCAAACTCCCACCGCTTTGAGTGTAGGCGCTGCGCACCACGTTCCCGTCCCCGTCGCGATAATTGCCGGCGTCTTCCCAGTTGAGCGAAGCGCGGCCAAACCACTGCTCGTCAGCCCAACTAGAACCAGCCGAGGCGCCGCGCACCGGCGCGTCACCGCTGCCACGCAGGGAAGTACTGCCGTGCCAGCCCTGAGCTGGGTCATCGCGCTGGAAATCAACACTGCCGGCCGGCGAGGGCGGCAAGCCGGTCATGCTGGTTACACCACGCGTGAAGCGCAGGGTGTCGAACAGATCTATACTGGCGTAGGCCGTTGGCGGATCCATCCGATTGGGGCAGCCGCCATGCACCATGACGCCGCCCTGTTCTACCAACACGCGCTCGTGTTGCTGGCCACGCACGACCGGATCCAAGCCATGGCCGCCCATGCGCGCCAAGTTAAGCCCCGGCTGACCGCGCAGCGCCGCAGCGCCGTCGCCATGGTGCGGCAGAACCTCGTCGCTGAGCGTGATATCGGTTTGGCAATGCTCGGTAGGCGTGGTGGTGATGTGAATCGGGTCGTCGCCCAGGGCCGCTTCTGCTGCCGGGAGGACCATGCAGGTCAAGGCCGTGCCAACAACGACACGACCAACACTCCGCGATGAATCGCGGAGCCACAAAGAATGGGAAAACATGAATAATCCTGAATCGCTTGAGGTGCCCTACGGCCGCCCCGCACGATAGACCATCTACCGTGGCGCGGCGATCCGCACTGCACGCTCAGCGCGGTACCGGACCAGGCGGCGACCGCGTCCACGCCTGGGGCGGGCCAGTCGGCTCGTGCAGCAACAAGGCAAATGAGGCGCCGGGAATCGCGCTGGCGGCCGGTTCCGGCGGCACCAAGGCCAATAAGACCGGAGCCTTACGCTGGCCCTCAAGGCCACCGCGATCGCCACGTTGTTCCAATTTTTCCATCGCCTCAGCAGCGTGGCACAAAGGACACGGCGCCTCGCCAGAGAAGGTCGTCGCAACGGCCTCGGCCAAGCCCTGCGCGGGGGCCCGCTCGGCCAACATGCCGCCCCACGCCACCAACTGGGTGACCCGCGACGGGCCCAGCGCGATGACAGCAACACAGATCAGCAGACACAGCCGACGCATGGTGCCGTCATCGCAATCGAATCACGAAAGGCAAGGCCCAGCCCTTGCTCTCGCGGTCACCCAACAGCAGCAGAAAGTAAAACCGTCTACCATCAGGGTAATTGATCGCGCGACCCCCCTTCAGCCCCGCAGGCTGAAATTCAACAGCCTGCTCGGTGTCGTTGACGCCAGCGAGCTCGTGTATTTCACCGGTCTGCTGAGCCCCATGCACGGCCCTGAAATCCACTACAAATCTTGCTACCACCCCCCACACTGCTCCCATGCCGCACGGCCCCGCCAATGACAGCAATCATGATCCGGCCCTGCCATCACAGCAGGACTACAGCCGGATACTCGAGGCCGCCAGCTTGGTCTCAATCATCGCAGCCGATGCCGAGGGTCTGATCACCCTCTTCAATACCGGGGCTGAGCGCATCTTGGGCTATCGCGCCGAGGAAATGATCGGCAAGCAAACCCCCAAAATCTTTCACCTTGAATCAGAAGTCATCGCCCACGCCAAGACCCTCTCGGCCGAATACGGCCATGAGATCTCGGGCTTCGAGACTTTTGTATTCCGAGCCCGCCAAGGCTTCCACGAAGAACGCGAGTGGACGTACATCGCCAAATATGGCGAACACCGCACAGTTATCCTCACCGTCACCGCAATCCGCAACGAGCACAATACCATCACCGGCTTCCTGGCCGTGGGCACCGATGTCACCGAACGCAAACAGGCCGAACAACAACTGCGCCACACCACCATTGAACTGCGCGCCACGCAACGGCTGACCCAACTGGCGATGGACAACATTCCGCAGTTCATCTTCTGGAAAGACGCCGACCTCGTATACCAAGGCGGCAATCAAAACTTCGCCGAAGCAGCCGGCGTTGCCTCACCGTCTGATCTGATTGGAAAAACTGATTTCGACTTAGCCTGGAAACGCGAGGAGGCGGAATTCTTCCGCAGCTGTGATCGTCGCGTTATGGGCAGTAAGGTCGCCGAGTACCATATCATCGAGCCACAACTGCAGGCCGATGGCAAACAGGCCTGGCTCGACACCAACAAGGTCCCCCTGCTAGATGACAACGGCCAGGTCATCGGCATTCTCGGCACCTTTGAAGACATTACCGAGCGCAAGCGGGTTGAAGAAGAACTCAGACGTAACGAAGAAGACCTCCGGATTACCCTCGACTCAATCGGTGATGCGGTGATCACCACCGATACCACCGGGCGCGTTGCCCGCATGAACCCAGTTGCAGAACGCTTAACCGGTTGGCCTAGCGATGAGGCCGTAGGCCAAGACCTCAACGCCGTATTCATCATCGTTAATGCGATCAGCCGTCAAACCGTAGAAAGCCCGGTCACTCGAGTTCTCGCCACCGGCCAGATCGTAGGATTGGCTAGCGGCACCATGCTGATTGCCCGCGATGGCAAAGAATACCTGATCGCAGACTCGGGCGCACCGATTCGATCGGCCGAGGGCGACACCATCGGCGTCGTATTGGTTTTCCGTGACATCACCGAGGAACACCGGCTGCAAGAGCAGCTCCGTCACAGTCAAAAACTTGATGCCATCGGACAACTCGCCGGCGGCGTTGCGCATGACTTCAACAATATGCTCGGCGGCATTCTTGGTGCCACCGAGCTACTTGAGAGATACCTGCAAGATCACGCCCGCGCGCGCAAACTGCACGGCGTGATCATGGACTCAACGCTGCGTGCTGCTGACCTCACCAAAAAGTTGTTAGCCTTCGCGCGTCGACAACCGGCCTCGAGCACCCCGATCGACCTGCATGCGGTTCTCCGCGACGTGGTTGCACTGCTTGAAAACACTGTCGACCGGCGCATCGCCATCACCCTTACTTGCGACGCCGAATCCACTTCTGTCATCGGCGATAACAGCCAATTGCAAAGCGCCTTTCTCAACCTTGGCATCAACGCCTCGCACGCGATACCAGAGGGCGGGGCGATTACGATTAGCACCCGCAATCTGCCACTCAACGCCGCCTATTGCGAAGCCAGTCCGTTTGACCTGATCCCGGGGCGTTACCTGGAGGTCGAAGTTCGCGATACCGGCAAAGGCATCGCCACCGAGCATCTGCCACGCATTTTTGAGCCCTTCTTTACCACCAAAGAACAAGGGCAAGGCACCGGCCTCGGCCTGTCGGCCGTATACGGCACCGTCCAGCAACACGCTGGCGCAATTACGGTGTACAGCGAGCCCGAGCACGGCACCACCTTCCACGTGATGCTACCACTATCAGAAAGCACCACGATTCGCGAACCGCGCATGCCGATGCTTGAGAAGGGCAGCGGACGCATCCTGGTGGTTGACGATGAAGAAGTCATGCGCATCACCGCCGAAGCCATCCTAACCGAACTCGGCTACGAGGTGGTTGTCGCCAACGATGGTGCCGACGGCCTTGCCACCTTTGCGACCAATGCCGCTGACTTTGACCTCGTCATCCTCGACATGGTCATGCCCAAAATGAACGGCCGCGACTGCTTCGCCGCGATGCGTAAGATCAAACCCGATGCACGCATCCTGCTGTCATCAGGCTTCACCCGTGAACAAGATGTTGATCAGATGCGTGCCGAAGGCTTGCTCGGCTTCATCCGCAAGCCCTACCGCAGCGCCGACCTCAGCCAGGCCATACGCCAAGCCCTCAACCCGCCGTAGGTCGCGCTCGTAAGCCGCCCCCTCCGGAACTGCCCAGCGGCACCGCATGCGGATGTCTTGGCAAGCGACGCCGACAGCGCATATTCATGCTGTGTCACAGGAGAGCATTCCAGATGGCTGGGCGCGCAGCGTAGCCAACAGCGGCGACGCGTCTGATCCCGAGGTGACCCGGCGCCCCGAACACGACGCCGAACGCACCCAAACCCTCCCGCCAGCGCTTGAATCCTCGCTGCCCAGCCTCGGCACCAGCATCGACAGCTGGCATAGCACGGGCGGCAGTGGGTCGCCCCAGA
The DNA here is from genome assembly GCA_027859175.1 of Planctomycetota bacterium. Lineage (GTDB taxonomy): Bacteria > Planctomycetota > UBA11346 > UBA11346 > UBA11346 > GH22. Next base: position 10,008 of record JAQIBG010000055.1, read on the forward strand.
GCCGCTTCATACCGCAGGGCAGCCTTGGACGCGGCGGTATGGGCGAGGTCCTTCTGGCGCGCCAACCCGAACTAGCGCGTGATGTTGCGATCAAAGTCCTCCACGCTGATCATGATGCGCCGCATCTACGGCACGCGCTGCGCCAAGAGGCCTGCATCAGCGGTCGTCTTGATCATCCAAACGTGGTCCCGGTTCATGACGTCGGTCACGACTACCTCGTCATGCGCCACGTGCGCGGCCGCACCTTCAGCGCCATGCTGGCCGACAAGCCTAGCCTGCCTGAAGCCATCGAGGTGCTGCGCAAGGTCTGCGACGCCATCGCCTATGCCCACAACCACGGCGTTCTGCATCGTGATCTCAAACCGGCCAACATCATGGTTGGCGCGTTTGGTGAAGTCCAGGTGATGGACTGGGGCCTCGCCCTGCAACTCCCCAAGCAAGCCGACGGCACCTGGGGCCCACCAGATATCGCCCCGGAAACTGCAATCGCCGGAACACCCTCCTACCTCGCGCCGGAAATGGCGCGCGGCCTGCGAGAACGGCTCTCCCCTGCCAGCGATGTCTATCTACTCGGGGCCGTGCTCTACCGTATCATGGCCGGCCGCGCGCCCCACCGTGGCCCCCTGGTTGCCAGCGTTATCGCCAACGCCGCAGTCAATGAATACCCAGCCTTGGATGCCGAAGACCCCAAGCTCCCGCAGCGACTGATCGACCTGCAGAGAGCGGCGATGCAAACCGATCCCGCCGAGCGCCCCAACGTTGACCAGTTCCGTGAGGGGCTCGTTTATTGGCTGCGCAGCGTCGACGACGAGCGCACCGCCATGGTGGCGAGTGCGCGCGGCCATCGCCACCTCCAGGCTGCCACCGCAGCCGATCACACCCGCGTGGCGTATCGCGAATACGCTCGCGCCATGGCCGCGTTCGAGCAATCCCTTAGCGCTTGGTCGGCTTGTGCTGCCGCCACGCGTGGCCGCGCGCAAACCTGCTATGCCTATACCCGCCAGGCCCTGGCCCAGGGCGATCTCCAATTGGCCCAAAGCGTGGCCGCCGCCGGTCACAATCAGGAACTCGAAGGTCTTGTCGCGCAAGCCCAGGCCCACCAGCGCCGCTCGCAGCGCCACGCGGTCGTGCTGCGCATAACCAGCGCCAGCCTGTGGGTGCTGTTGCTGGGCGGCCTGATTGGCCTGATTGGGTACGCGGCCCAGGCCGACCATCGTGAGCAACAACGACGACTGACTCAGGCTCAACAATTACTTGCAGATCCAGCGCATGCCAACGAAGCATCGTATCAACACACCATCGCGCGCGCTTATCAGGCACTCGGCCTTGCAGGTACTGATACTACCGTGCGCCAGGCGGTTGCCGCCCACATCGCCCGCTATGCCACCTGGGCCGAACAAGCCGAGCAACTCCACCTCGCCGCGAACCTAGTGGAGGAAGCCGCGTCAATTGACCCCAGCGATCCCTCGCTGACTCGCGCGTCTGAACGCATCAGTGCTAAGATTGATCACGACCGCATGCAGCGCGCCGCATTGGTCACCGAACGCCGAGCACAACTCCGCAAGCTGGTTAGCGCCGTACACGAAGCACGACACGCCCCCAACTGGCGCGACAACGCACTCGCAAACATCACCGCTTGGGATGGCCCCGAACTCAAAGACGCAGTGCTCGAACTGATCGCCGACCCAGATCCAATCGTGCGCCGCCTCGCCGCCGCCGCAGTCGCCCAACGGCCCGATTGGCGGTCCGCCGCCGCGATCGCGCCACTGCTGAACGATCCCGATGCCAACGTGGCTGAACAGGCGCGGAATAGCCTCGCCGCCCTTGATGACAACGCGACCCGCCACCTCCTGACCGAGGCCGTCGAACGCATCGACGATGACATCGAGGCCTGGCTACACGCCAGCACCCTGCCGTCTCCAGTGGCAGCTGTGCCAGCACCAACAGACGCCAACTTCAAACGCCAAGCCCAAACCGCCCTGCGCCACGGCGACCCGAGCGCTTACCTCGCACTGATGGATCAAGCCGCTGCCCTCACCACCGATGATTTACGCCGCATGAGCGCAGTCAGCCGCTGGCACCTGTGCGACCTTGAACGAGCCCGAAGCTACGCCACGCACATCAACGCACCCGATGACAGCGCCGGCCTAGCCCTCAACGCGGCCCTCGCCTTCGCCGCCAATGACCTGAGCGCCGTGCGCGCCAGCCTTGCGATCCCAACCGATAGCGATGCCGCCCTGCGCCCGCTCCGCTTGCGGCTCAGCCCGCCCGCTAGCTTCGATCCGGCTATCGTTACCACCCCCAACTCCGAAACCCGCCTGCGCTGGGCCAACGCGCTGCGTGCCAGCGCCACCAGTGAATCCCAGGCCTGGGGCCGCCGTCTCTACGCTGAACACGACGCACAGATCCTCGAGCAACTCGATCAACTCCGCGGTCTCCTCGAGCGCGAACAACACGAGACGGTGCACAATTTTGCTGCTGCCTTGTTGTGCCGAGATGGACCACACCGTGAACTCATGGCCTCCCTGGCACGGAGCCAGCTAGCCCGCGGTCATATAACTGAAGCCACCGGCATCATCGCCCAACTCAGGCAGCTGTGCCCTGATGACGAAACAGGATTGTTCCTCGAGATAGACCTCCTGTGTCTGAACGACGAGATGAGCGCAGCCGCCGAACGCATCGCGGCCTGGATCAACACCGCCGCGCAAGTATCGCCCCAGGCGCTCGAACGGGCCGTCGTCCTCGCTCACAGCCGCACGATTCCACAGCTCCACCAAGCCCTCGCGCGCCTCGCCACCACGCCCCACCTGCCACGCCAACGCCCACTCCTGGTGCGGGCCTTGATCGAACAGGGGCTCCACGCCCGAGCACTCGACCTGCTACAAGCGCGCACGCGTCTGGTTGAACACAAACGGATCGAACTCAACGATGCCGGCGACCCCACGCTGCGCTACGCCTTCGATCAATTCCTGCTGAGCGTCCCCAGCCTACGCGAGCGCGGTTGGCCCGGCATGCACGGCCCCGAGCTAGCCGCCCTGCTGCTCGAAGAGGCCCTTATCATTCTCAGCACCAGCAACGACACCCAGCGGGTCCGCACCTTCACCACCCTCGCGCGCGGGCACGCCGGCGGCGCGCAACCCCACCACAGCCTGAGCCAGCTGCTCGCCGCCCTCGCCGATGGAAGACGCGACGATGCCCGTTCCCTGCTTGAAACCATCACCGAGCTGCCACCCACTCAGCGCCATCGCATCACCTGGCTGCCGGAGGCCAGCGAGCGCATCGCCCGGCATCTCAGCCACGCCGACACGCCACTCACTGACCGTGCGTGGACCTGGCAAGCCTGGCCGCGCCAAGCCCTGCAAGACTGCCAACTCAGCGCCGCTGATCGCACGCGATTGATCACCCTGTGGCAGCAGCAAGCCTACATCATGCCGCCGCCAACCCTGCTCTACGCCGACGGCCTCCACCAGTGGGACCAACAAGCCCAGATCAATGCGCTTGATAACTGCGATATCCCACTCGCCGCAGCCACCCCCAGTTGGGATGCCATGCATGCCGGATCAGCACCATGAGTCTGCACCCCAGTTGGCAAAGACTGTGCGAGCAAGACGGCGACCCACGCGCCACCATCGGGCAACGCACGGTGCTGATCACCGACACCACACCCACCTGCATTCCGGGCACCGACAGCGAAACCGCAGCCACCGCCGGCCGCGCCTTCGCCGATAATTGCAACGCCACGCCGCAAACCCGCTACCGCCAGATTGCCGCGCTCGGCCGTGGCGGCATGGGCGAAGTCTTACTCGTCGAACAAACCAGCCTCGGCCGCAGCATTGCGCTCAAAACGCTGCGCGATGATCGACGCGATCACGACCTCGCGGCCGCCTTCACGGCTGAAACGCGGATTACCGCCAGCCTCGAACATCCCGGCGTGGTGCCGGTTCACGATGCCGGCATTGATTATCTGGCGATGAAGCTGGTTGAAGGCCAAACCCTCGAAAGCATTATTCAAGCACGCAAGCGCTGGGATGATCAACTCGGCGACCTGATCGACATCCTGCTGCGCGTCATCGAAAGCCTCGCCTACGCCCACCAGCGCGGCATCCTGCACCGCGACCTCAAGCCCGGCAACATCATGGTTGGCGCCTTTGGTGAAGTCTATCTGATGGACTGGGGTCTCGCTTTGGCATGTGGCGATGCCCCGCCAGACCTGCCTCACATAACCACCGCCAACAACATCTTTGCTGGCTCACCCGCCTACCTCCCACCCGAAGTCGCCCGTGGCGAACGCGATAGCATGGGGCCCGCCAGCGATGCCTTCGGCATTGGCGCAATATTATTTGAGATACTCAGCGGCGGCCCGCCGTTCCCTGGCAACACCATCTATGCCTCTATGGCCAAAGCAGCACGCGGCGAGTGCGCCAACCTGCCGACCACAGTCAGCGAGTACCATGCCGACCTCGCCGCCTGCTGCACCGGCCTGCTCGCACCCGAACCGGAACAGCGCAGTACACTCATTCAATGTCGGCGCGAACTCCGCGCCTGGCTTGAAAACTCAGAGCGACGCGCACGCGCACAACAGCATCACGCCGCCGCGCAGCGCGCCTTTGACCGAGCATCGCTAGCCACGGCAAGCGGTCAGATCTATCGTCTCCTGGCCGACTGCGCGGCCGAATGCGAACGCGCCATCGCCCTCGACGCCCAGCGTAACGCCAGTCACACCCTACGTCGCGACGCGCATCGCTGCTTCGCCGCTGAAGCGATCCGAATTGGCGATTTTACCCTCGCCCGCTGCGTACTCGACGAAGACGACGACCCCGCGCTAAATCCTATGCGCAACGCGCTTGCCAACGCCGTTGCCAAGCGCGAGCTACGCGCCGCACGCGGGGCGGCCGCCGCGCGCTGGAGCGCACGGCTCGCTGCTGCGGTTGCGCTCCTGATCATTCTTACTGGTGGCTATCAGTGGTATGAACGCCGCGGCAACGTGCGTGATCGGCGCGCCCAGGCCATGGCCCTGCTCAGCCAGACGGCGCCTGATGCTCGCAGCAAGGTTCACCACGCGCTGCAGGCACTCGGCCTTCACGACCAGCCACAAGCAGTCACGCCGGCCTTATTTGCCGCCAGCACCGAAGCAATTCGCGCTGCCATTAGCCAGCAGCGTCTCGATCTAGCGCAGTCTCACTTGGCCCTGGCCCAACAACACGGCCTCGATGCCGGCACCGTGAATGCGCTCACTGGTACACCCGAGCAAGCCGGTACCATCGCCCACCTCGCCGCCGCGCCACAGCGCGAACGCACCCGTCGCAACGAGCGCGTCGCGGCGATCAGCCAGCAAGCCGCCGGCCGTCACCTGCCGGCGCAATGGCTCCAACACCGGGTTGCCGAACTCAGTGCCTGGGATGCGCCCGATCCTGAAACCGCCGAGCAAACAGGCCGTCTTTTCGCCAAGCTGCTGCATCATGAAGACCCGCTGCTGCGCATGCTTGGCTTGCAGCTTCGCAGCGCACTGCGCGCCGACCCCAGCCGCGCAGCGATTCTGGCCGAACAAACACCACAACTTCAACTCATACCCAGCGATCCCGATCAGCGCGTTCAAGCCCTGCGCATCGCCGCCGTGGCATCCGAATCGCCAAAAAACTATCTGTCGGTGATCGAAGCCGTGCTCGCGCTCGACACCGCAGCGCAACAACGTGCCCTCGGCGAAACCCTGAATTCAGACCTAGCAGCACCACGCAGCGCCGCCATCGAGCGCTACGTTGCCGACCCACACATAACCGACCTCGGCCCGATCATCAGCCAGTACCGCTTCCTACTTGCGATCAAACGAGTCGGCTCTGCCCACAGTTTGCGCCGCTATTGGGACGACCGCCTCGGCGAACGCTACCGGCCGATGCTGGTTGCCAACGGTCGCAACCAAAGTGAAACCGCCTTGGCGCAGGCGCGTGCTATCCTCGCCCGCGAAGCCACCACCGTGGCTTTCAGTCATGCCGCCCACGCACTCATAGCCCTCAAGCGTTTTGATGAACTGGCAGCATTGCTTGAAGACTGGCGCCAGCGTGGCACCCAGCACTACAGCGCACTGCCCTATCAGGCCGTACTCGATCAGCACCAAGGGCGCCATGAGCAGGCAGCGCGTGCAGCCTACGCCGCCACCGACGCTTTTGTGCGCAACATGGATTTCCCCCACATCACGTTGGTACATCTAATGATGATGCTTCCAGATTTCGATCTCGAAGACCAAGCCACCTTGATTGCCCACGCCATCGCCCGCAGCGCTCCCAACAGTCCACGCAGCATCAATAATATTGGTTGGACCCACCACCAGGCCAAACGTTACCCGCAAGCCCTACACTACACCACCTTGGCTCGTGAACGCGACCCCGGTAGCTGGCTCCCTTGGGCCCTGCGCACCGAAGTCATGCTGGCCACCAAACGCTACAACGAAGCGTTCTCTGCCGCCAACCACAGCATTGCCCAAGGCGGCGGCAAACTGAATCGCATCTACGTACTCCGTAGCCGCGCCCAGATCGCTCTTGGCAACATTGATCAAGGGCTCGTTGATCTAGAGCAAGCCTTCGCCCTCAGCGAAAATCCCCGAACGGTTCCCGACATCCTGTTCGGCATCACCCAAGCACGCCGCCACGGCAAGCACGAGGTCGCCGCGCGTCTCACCGAACAACTCAAACAGCGCGGTCAAAACGCCCAACGCTGGCATCGTGAGCAGGTTCGCAATACGCTCGCCGCAAGAGATCTTGCCACCGCGCTCGCCTTATGCGAAAGCCAGCCCTGGCCGGAGTCCATCGCCAGCCTGTGGGACTGCCACCCACGCGGTCCCGAGTTGCGCCCAGACCACCTACCCACACCAAGCGACGAGCACGGGCTGCCTATTCTCGAGTGGACCGCCGCGCAAAGCGCAGCCCTGCACCAGTTATCGCAGCAACAGGCCGCGCCGAACAGTCCCTGAAATTCACCAACCTATCACAACGACAACACCCCGAACCAAGCGGCCCGGGGTGTTGTTGGCATTCAAAGCGCCCTGATCAGTTGCTGCTGGCGGTTCCGCGGCCCTGCACCGAGAACAGGAAGTCGCGCGGCTTGGCCATCGGCGACACCGGCACGCCATCGTCACCAGGGGTCAACCAACCAGCGCCGTCACCCTCTTCGGCGTCGCCACCATCAGAGTCGTCGTCGTCTTTGCCCTTTTTGCTGGGCTTGCTGAACGTGCCGTTGAGGTGATCGAACACCTCTGGCGCGTAGCCGTCACGGCGATGGCCGTCACCACCCCAGTCACCAACACGGAAGATGAGGCCGGCATCGTTAGCCATGCCGTTCATGGTGTAAAAACGGCCATCAGGTAAGGTGAAGCTGCCGCTGCCCTGACCCAAGCCAGCCACCACCAACACGTCGTTGTAGCCACCAGCCGGATTATCGCTGGGCAACTCTTCGCGCGTGCCGAAGTACTCCATGCTCACGGTCACCAGGCCAATGCGCTCGTACACCAGGGCCGACTGATTGCTGTTGAGCGAGCCATAGGCCACAGCCTGGCCACTGATGGTCACGGTCTGCTTTTTGCTCTTATACTTCAAAACCACATCGCTCTCAGGCGCGTCGAAGTCGAGGATGAAGTACGGATACGGATCTACCCACTCGGCCATGATCATGCCGTAGCTCACAGGATTGCCGTCGGTGTCCACACCCTGCCAACCGCCATCGGCGTGGTTGGCGAGCTGGAATTCGCCCGGCTTGAGTTCGGCGGCGGCGGCGAGGCCGGCCATCAGGATGAGAGTGAGCGTGATGAGTATCCGCATGGTCGCATTTCCTTTCACAGGGTCTTGGCGAGTGCGGCGGGAGATTCGCCATCGCTCCAAGCAGCGCAAGTGCATTTACCATGAAGGCCGTTTCTAAGTATCGATTACTTCATTTTAGCATCAGTCAACTCACGACAAGCAGATCACTTGTTGCCCCAGACAGCATTGACGCGGCTGCTCACAACTCCACCACGGCACCCCACGCGAGGCCACCCTGGGGCTTGCATCTCGGCGCCAGCACGGTCTGGTCCTCGCCACCAGGAGAGAACCATGATCACAGTTGGCATGAACTACCACGTCATCGACGGCAAGCAGGAGGTCTTCGAGGCCGCCTTCAACAAGGTCATCGCGGCCTTGGAAGCAGCCCCCGGCCACGACAACTCGCATCTCTACGTCGACATCAACGACAAGCAGAGCTACTGCATCGTGTCGCAGTGGAACGATGAGGCCGCTTTTGGCGCCTTCATGCGCTCCGACGAATTCCGCGCCGTAGCCGACTGGGGCAAGGAAGAGATCCTCGACCAGCGCCCCAGGCACCAGATCTACGGTCAGTAACAGTCAAGGCTTGCTAGCATCGTCGGCCTGCTGCTACCCGCCAAGCGAGCAGCAGGCACCGGCGGTCGCATAACAGTCGAGACAAATCGCCTGTGCATTGATCACGATATCGGTTGCCGCGCCGCAATGCCGGCACGCTTGGTCAGCCGCTTGAGCGCGCTGCGGTTCCTGCTCGCTGGAGTCCATCGCCGCAGCCTGGGTTGCCGCCGCCGCGGACAAGCAGCAGCACTCGCCAGGCGCACCAACAACCCTTCAACCAGACTTCATAGACGTGCGCTGCAGAGCGCACCGATCGCTGTGGCCTCGCCAATCGCAGCCACTTCAAATGCGAGACGAGCCAACTACCGCCGCACGATTCGCAGCCAATTCGCTCAAGACTAGGCCCAAACGAGCCCCCGCGCGCAGACCCGGCCTTGTAC
>JAQIBG010000061.1 GCA_027859175.1 Planctomycetota bacterium
ATGTCGGCTATGTGGGGGTGGGGATCGTTGCGGCGGGTGTGTGTCGCTGGGGGCAGCGACACTCCCAGGCGCGGGTTGGTCGCTCGGTGCTTTTGGAGGAGTGGGGGGTCGGTTTCGCGAAAGGTGAGAATCTCAAGCGCGCAACTTCTCAACTCAAAACGCCGAACCTGAGAATTCCAAGCTCGATACTTGAGAAACCCCAACTCTAAACTGCGAGCCCTTCCTCAGCCTCCCGTAGCCTTCCGGATAATGCTCGTGGCTCGCACGTCTCCCTGCTGTTCGCAGACCGCAGCGGCCTGATCAAAGCAGTGCCGGGCTGAGCCTTCGTCGCCGAGCATGCGGTGGGCGTTGCCCATGCCGACTAGGGCGCGGGCGCGTTGGTTTTCGTCTTGTTCGATCGTGCTCAGGGCGGCGTCGAATTGTTCGAGGGCTTGGTTGGGATCGTTTTCGCGAATTAGGGCGGAGGCGTATTGATAGTGCAGGGTGGCGAGGAGCTTGTTCTGCTCCTTGCTGCGTTCGTCGTCAAACAAGCTGCGGTAGCCGAGCAGGGCTTGGCGGTAATGTTCGCCGGCCTCGGTGTGTTCCATGCGCTTGGACAGCAGCACGGCTAGGCCGTGGTGGGCGTAGAGGCGTTCGGCTTCGTCGCCAGGTTCGGTGCACACCGAGATCAGGCGGCGCAGGTGGGCTTCGGCCTCCACCACGGCGCCACGTTCTTGATGGATGGTGGCCATGGTGCCGAGGACGCGCAGCAGATCTTGGCGTTCGCCGAGCTCGCGCAGCACTTCGACCCAGTTGTGCATGGTGTCGAGCACTTCGTCGTGCATTTCGCAGCGCCGTTGGATTTTGGCGATCGCGGCCAGGGCGCGCTCTTTGAGTTTGAGATCGCCGCTGTCTTCGGCGGCGGCGAGGCTCTTCTGGAGGGTTTCGAGGGCGGCGCTGACGTCGCCCTGTTTGTTCTCCACGCCACCGATCAGGTACAGCGAACGCGCGGTGCCCTGGTGGTCTTTGAGCGCCTTGCTGAGCTCGAGGCTGGTGCGGAAACTGCGCAGGGCCTTGCTCTGGTCGCCGGCTTGGCCGTGGACCATGCCCTTGAGGCGCTCGGTGGCGGCGGTGAGGGCGCGGTTGTGGTCTTGCTTATGGATCTCGAGGCAGCGATCGAGGGTGCTGAGGGCGCGCTCGTATTCGCCGCGCTTGGCTTGCAGGTCGGCGTAGTGGCTGAGGGTTTCGGCGGCTTCGAAGCGGCGGCCGAGCTCCATGTTGGCGGTGGCGGAGGCCTCGAAATGTACGGCGGCTTGATCGTGGTCGTTGAGCAGGGCGCTGGCGCGGCCGAGTAGCTCGAGGCAACGGGCGCGATCGGTGCCCTGTTTGTAGTCGGTGAATACCTTGAGCGCGGCTTCAGCGGCATCGCGGCCGTCGTCGCCCGAGCCGTGGACAATCAGCGAGTCGGCCAGCTCCATCTGGTGCTCGGCTTTGCGCAGCAGGTCGTTGAGCTTGGTCGACAGGTGCAGGGCTTGGCGCAGGTGTTCGATCGACTCCTCGATCTTGCCGACGGCGCGTAGCGCACAGCCGGCACCGGCGTGGGCGTCGGAGGCCTCTTTCTCGGCGTTGTCGGAATTGTCGAGAATGATGGCGGATTCATCAAAGGCGTTGGCGGCCTCTTGGTGGCAGCCGCGCTTGGTGTGGAGCTTGCCCAGGTGGAGTAGGCATTCGGCTTTGCGGGCCGGCCAACCGGCTTCGGCGAAGGCTTCGGCGGCCGCGCGCAGGTGGGTAACACCGCCAGCCAGAGCCGGTCCTGACTTGTTTTCCATGATCAGCAAGCCGAGACGGCGCTCGTTGTGGGCTTTGGCTTCCAATTCCTTGCTCATCGCGTCCTCCTGGATCGGGGGCAGCTTGGGGCCCGCGCCGGCCTTTGCCAAGCTTGGGTGGGGCTGAGGCCGAGTGTTGTGTGCATGGCTCTGGTGCCGCGCCGTGGAGGCCGTAGGAGAGAGGGATGGACATTGTGTGTTGTCGTCACGTGCCCTTTGAGGGGCCGGCGGGGATTGCTGACTGGGTCGCCGCGCGCGGCCACCGCCTCACCGAGCACTGCCTGTGGCAGGAGCCGGTGCCGGCCCTGGCCGACGCCCTGGTGGTGATGGGTGGGCCGATGGGGGTAGCAGATGAGGCCGAATACCCCTGGTTGGCGCCAGAACGGGCCCTGATTCAGGCTGCGATTGCGGCTGCGCAGCCGGTGTTGGGGATCTGTTTGGGAGCGCAGCAGATTGCCGCGGCGTTGGGGGCGGCGGTGGCGCGCAACCCGGTGCTGGAGATCGGCTGGTTTGCCACCGAGCGGGTGGCGAGCGATGAGCCACTGGCACAGGCTGTGTCAGCCCGCTTCACGGCCTTGCACTGGCATGGTGACACCTTTGCCCTGCCGGCGGGCGCGCGCCAGTTGTGGCGCAGCGCAGCCTGTGAGCAGCAGGGCTTCGTGTATGCTGAGCGCACGCTTGCCCTGCAGTTTCACCTCGAGGCCGATGCGGCGGCGGTGGCGGGCTTGATTGAGCACGGTGGTGACGACCTGAGCCCACAGTCCTGGGTCCAAGACCCTGACGGCCTGCGCATGGGCGCGTCGGCCCATGCTGAGGCAGCCCGGGCTGAGTTGTTTGCGCTGTTGGATACCTGGGTTGGTCCTAGGTCTTAGACAGGGCTGCGCCCGTTGGGTCGTGGGGACAGCCGGCTGACAGACGCGCGACGCTATCGGGCGGGGTATCGGGGCCGCGAGCCCCGTGTCTAAGCCTGCTTGCAGGCGTCCCATGACCTAGGACCCAGGACCTATTCTAGCCTGCGGGCGGCGGCGTGGGCACGGGCCGCGTGGCCATGTCGGCGTCGAGCATCAGGAGGGCCGGGCCGAAGCCGTCGGCCAGCTTGAGCTTGTCGCGGATGTCGCGCACGTTGGCTTCTTCTTCGACCTGCTCGGTGATGAACCATTGCAGGAAGGTCTTGGCGGCGTGGTCGCCTTCTTTGCCGGCCAATTCCATCAGGCTATGGATGGCGTCGGTGATCATGCGTTCGTGCTCGAGGATCGAGGCGAACAAATCGGACACGCTGCTCCAGCTCTTCTCTGGCGCCTGGATCGCTTCGAGGTGCACGGCGACGTCGCGGTCGAGTAGGTAGTCGAAGAACTTGTCGGCGTGCAGGCGTTCTTCGAGTACCTGCATCTTGACCCAATGGGCGAAGCCGGCCAGGCCCTGCTCACTGCACCACACGGTCATCTGCTGGTACAGGTAGGCGGAGGAGGTCTCGCGGGTGAGTTGTTGGTTGAACGCGTCGGCAAGGGCTTGGCTCTTCATGCCCTTCACCTAACCGACGGCTGGCAGGGCGCAATGAGGCCCGGGTGCGGGAGGGCCTATCCATGCACCGGAGGCACCACCGGATTGGGCCATTGGTCATGGACTACGAATCCGCGAGAGCGCTCGTGCCAGCGGCCGTCGAGGCCAGGGCGCAGCTCGGCTACCATGATGGCGCGCAAACGGTGCCGGAAATGCGACCGGATATGCTCGATCATCTCGCCATGAGCGAGGACCTGGGGATCTTTGCGCGGCACGGCGGCGGGGGCCAGCCAGGCTGCTTTCGGTAGGTCTATGTAGCGGCTATCGCGTTTGTTCTGAGGCAGGCGCTTGGCCTCTGATTGGTGCAGCCACCAGCCGGCGGCGTGGTCATGGGCGAGGCCGCGTGGCGGTAGCTGTGGCTCGGGCCACTCGGCAACCGGGTAGAACAGGTAGCCCTTGATCAGCGCGCGCGCCTCCAGGCCATGAATCAGGTGAACCGGAAAGTGGCTGCGCAGCGCGGCCTGGCCAGCGCGGCTGCGGCCGAGGCGTAGTTGGCGCTTGAACATGGTGTCGAGCTTGGCGTGGAGGTGGTCATCCGGGTTGGGGCCGATCCAGGCCTGCGGGTCGGTGCTCGGGCGCGAGCGCAGGTAGAACTTCACCGCGAGTTCCCAGTGGTGGAGGCCGCGCTGGTGGTGGTCGCTCCATACCAGATCGAACTCGCCGAGGGTACGGGTGCCATCGTGCACGGCGATTGAGCGCTGCACCTGGCCGGCGCCGGGCCAGTGCTCGAGCCAGAACGCGGCCAGCACCTCGGCGTAGCGACCGAGGCGGCGCGGGCCGTGTTCGTGCTGGGCGATGTAGCGCAGGAGCGGTTCGGGATTCTGATCGAGCTGCTCGAGCAGGGGAACCAGGTCGACATAGCGGTGCTGGCACCAGTCGTCAGACACGGTGCCGGCGGCGCGGCCGCCGCCGCTGAGCAGGCCGGGGCTGCTGATCAGCCAGGCCACGTCGCGCACGGCGGGATGGATCCATGCTGTGCTGTCCACGGCCTTGAGTGTGTCTGTCGCTAGCCGCAGCGCTACGGCGTGCTCTTTGCGCGCCACGCGGCGCGGCCAGACTCGCGGGATGCCGTCGCCCATTGTCCGCAAAATCGCGCAGATTATCGAGGTGTCGCCGCGCACCGTTGAGCGCGCGCTGAATGGCGAACTCAAGGATACCCGGCCCACCATCGTGGCGCGCAACGCACGCATCAAGCAGTTGGCGCGCGAGATGGGCTACCGGCCCAACGCGGCGGCGCGCGCGGTGGCAACGGGCCGCTTTGGGTGCATTGCCCTGGTGGTGATGCCGGAGCAGGAGCTGTTGCCGGCGCGCATGCTGCGACGGCTTTGCACCGGTTTGCACGAGCGTTTGGATAGCGAACTCAAAGTCACCATGCTCACCGACGAGACCTTTGAACGTGCCGAGGTGAACGTGCCGAAGGTGCTGGCCGAACTGTCGGTGGATGGCCTGCTGGTGTCGCCGGGCACCGCTTTACATGAGCGCGCTGTCGACTTGGTTGAAGCCAATGATCTACCGGTGGTGTGGATTAACGTGCAGGGCGTCCACGATTGTGTGTATCCCGATGAGATTGAGATCTCACAGCGCGTGGCGCGCGATATGCTGGCCGCTGGGTGCACCCGCCTGGCCTTTGCCGCGCTCGAGCAGAGTCCCTCAAAGCATTTCTCACGGCAGAACCGCTGGGACGGCTTCGCCGGAGTGGCGGCCGAGGCGGGGGTGGCGTGCCGGGTGGAGTCAGTGGCCATTCCCTTCGTTGAGCAGTTGCCGCAGGCAGATGACCCGCGTTTGCGGCATTGGCTAGACGTGTTGGCGCGGCCAGATCGGCCTGATGGCGTGCTGTGCTATGGTGTGAGCGCGGCCGGAGCGGTGCTGCAGGCCGCCGCCACCTTGGGGCTTGAGCTGGGGCGTGATCTGCGCGTGGCCAGCTTTTGCACTAATCGACCGCACGCGATCATGGGGCCGATGCAGGTGTGCGAGGTGCCCTTCGCCGAGATGGCAGACGCGGCCGTGGCAATGATGGCCGCCAAGCTCGAGCGCGGTGGGCATGCTGAGAGCTGCGCGGTGCGGTATCACGATTACGGGTTCTGGGGTTAGTTTGGCGCTGCGGTTGGGTGTTTGGGGCGGGACGGTTATCCGGTCCTAGGTCCTAGGCCGCCTGCAAGCAGGCTTGGACGCGGGGCGGACTGCCCCGGTACCCCGCCCGGTGGCGCTGGTCGTCTGATCGCGGGCGGCTGTTCCCACGACCTAATGGGCGCAGCCCTGTCTAGGACCTAGGGCCGTTATTTAGATCCGGTCCTAGGTCCTAGGCCGCCTGCAAGCAGGCTTGGACGCGGGGCGGACTGCCCCGGTACCCCGCCCGGTGGCGCTGGTCGTCTG
>JAQIBG010000163.1 GCA_027859175.1 Planctomycetota bacterium
CCGTTGTGCTCGCGCCGGGCATGTTGGTGGTGGCCTTGCGGCTGCCGGTTCGGCCTGAGTTGGCTGCTGACTGTTGGTTTGGTCGCGTCAATGCGGTGTTGGTGCCGGCGATCGAAGCCAGCGTGGGCGTGAGCCCGGTGTGCCGCGGTCATGGCGATTTGGCTTTGGTCTGCGCTGATGGCGCCGAACGCAAGATTCTTGGGACCAGCCTGCGTCAGACCAGCCGGGGCGTGTACTACCTCGGTGTGTTGTTGATCGATGACGCGATTGCGCTCATGCAGCGCTATTTGGCGCCGCCTAGTCGCCAGCCGGATTACCGCGCCGGGCGTGGGCATTCCGCGTTTTGCACCAGCTTGGGGGCAAACGGGGCCGAGCTTTCGGCCGTAGCCGATGCAATTCGTGCACGCTCAGGTGCGCTGCTGGCGTCGTAAGGGGCTTCTGCTGCGCGTCCGGTCTTGCACCCGGCGCCCATCCGTAATCCTGTGCCCTTCCTCTTTCCTGCCCGGAGTCTCCTCTCATGCCCAAAGTCGCGATTATCGGTTCCGGCCCTGCCGGTTACACCTCGGCCATCTACGCTGGGCGCGCTGATCTAGCGCCCGTTTTGTTTACTGGCATGCAGGCCGGTGGTCAGCTGACCACTACTACCGATGTGGAGAACTACCCCGGCTTCCCCGAAGGGATCATGGGCCCCGAGCTGATGACCCGCTTTGAACAGCAGGCCACGCGCTTCGGCACCGAGGTCAAGATGGGCTGTTCGATCACCACGGTTGAACGCTTAGAGAGCGGCTCGTTCAAGTTGACCTGGGACGATCTGTACCAGGGCACCACCGACTCCGCCGAGTTCGAGACCGTGATCATCGCGACTGGCGCCAGCGCGCGCCATCTCGGTATTGAGGGCGAGGCGCCCTTCTTTGACGGCACTGGTAGCCACCACGGTGTTACCGCCTGCGCAACCTGCGACGGCGCTCTGCCGCTGTACCGGAACCAGCCGGTATGCGTGGTCGGCGGCGGCGATACGGCCTGCGAAGAGGCCTTGTTCATGACCAAGTTCGCGTCCAAGGTGTATTTGATTCACCGCCGCGATCAGCTGCGGGCATCCAAGATTATGGCCGAGCGTGCAGTTGCTCATGAGAAGATCGAGCCGGTGTGGAACGCCGTGGTTAAGGAGTACTGCATCGATGGCGACAATCGCATTGAGGGCGTGACCCTGACCAGCACCCAGGATGACAGCGAGTCGCGCCTGGACGTGAAGGGTGTATTCTTGGCTATCGGGCACGTGCCGAACACCAAGTTCTTGGTCGGTACCGGTGTGGATCTTGATGAGACCGGCTACGTCGAGGTCAGCGATGGCTGTAAGACTTCGGTCCCAGGGCTGTTCGCGGCTGGCGACGTGCGTGACACAGTGTACCGTCAGGCCATTACCGCAGCCGGTATGGGATGCATGGCGGCGATCGAATCCGAGCGTTATCTTGAGGCGCGTCACTCGTAGCGAGGCACTGGGGCCAAAGTCGGTCCCCCCGCTCTTGCTAGGCTCTACGACTGGTCTTAGACTTCGGTCGAAGGTGACTGCCGCGCTATGGTAGAAGAGGACGATACGCACGATGGAGACCTGCCTCCATTGCCCACTCCGGGTGGAATGGGCGGCAGTTTTCATCGTGATGATGCAGCCGAATCGGCGGGTCAACCCGCTGGTGATGGGGCTGCTTTGCCACCTATGTTCGGTATTGAGTCACCCGCTGCTGGCAACGGGCTCGAGGTTGAGATCAGCGACGTCGACATTCCCGACGATGCGCAGCGGGATGACGACGGTCACCATATCGGCTCTGATGATCTGGATGCGGATGTCGAAGTCGTGTTGCCTGAAGAGAGCGCGGCGAGCCCGGAGCCCGAGCCTGAGATTGCGCGACCGGTTGACCCTTTCATCGGGCGCTACTTCGGTGGCTACCAGTTGGTGGAGCCGATCGGCCGTGGTGGCATGGGCATGGTATACCGCGGGGTGCAGGTCAGCCTGCAGCGCTCGGTGGCGGTCAAGCTCCTCAACAAGGCACTGGTCGACAACGAAGAGTTTATCATACGCTTCCAGCGTGAAGCCCGGGCCATGGCCACCATTCATCACCAGAACATCGTATCGGTGATCGACTTTGGCGAGACGGATGGCGTCTGGTACATGGTTGCTGAGTTCGTAGAGGGGACCAACCTTGCGCGTTTGATTCGCGACAAGCTGATGGTTCCGCCCGATGAGTTGGTGCCAATTATCGTCCACTGCCTGTCGGGCTTGGCGCACGTGGCCAAGAGCCAGGTCATCCATCGTGACATCAAGCCGGATAACATCCTCATCGACGGTGACGGCGTCGCAAAGATTGCTGACTTTGGCCTCGCCAAAGACATGTCGAAAGAAGAGACCGACCTCACGGCGGCCGGTTCGGCTATGGGCACGCCCGCCTATATGAGCCCCGAGCAATGCATGGGGCATAGCCTGGATGGCCGCAGTGATATCTACAGCCTTGGCGTAACGATCTATTACGCGCTGACTGGCGAGAAGCCGTTCACCGGCCGCTCGAGTTTTGACATCATGACCAAACAGCGGGAGTACAACCCGCCGATGGTGCATGAGATCAACCCGCGGGTGCCGAAGGAGATCTCGCACTTAGTGGCTCGGATGATGGAGAAGGCGCCGTCGAAGCGGCACATCGACTCGAGCGAGTGTCGCGAAGAATGGCTGCAGGTTGGCCAAGAACTGGGCTACCTGGGTTCGGTAACGCGATCCGGTGAGTATTTGTTCCCATCTGAGGCCGGCGTTCAGGCCCAAGTGGCCTACCCGCAAGAAGACGATTCTGCCCCTGCTGGTGCTCTTGACATGAGTGCCGTGACCAGAGGCGGCGGGCATAAAGCTGGTCATGGCGCCGGTCCGATTGACGAATTCGAGATGCCGGAAGCGCCCCCGGTTGCGCCGCCCGGTGAGGCCGCGCATGTCGACGAAGGTACAGGGCGCAGGGGGGTGAGTACCAATCGCAGCGCGAGCGATGGCACCGGTCGGCGTAAGTCTGGCACCGAACGACGCGGCGGCTCGGTTGGCTCAGCGCAGGGCATCATCAGCTGCGAAAAGTGCGGAGCGATCAATCGCCCGAGTCGCAAGAGTTGCGAAAAGTGCGGCTTCAGTTTTGTCGACGAAGAGAGCGGCAGCAACATGCCCGACCAGACCGAGGCGGATCGTTTGTTCCGCGTTGGCAAGTATCGGGACGCGGCTGCCTTGTATGGGCGTTTGGCCGAAAAAGAGACCGACCGTCGCCGTCGAAGCGTGTTGCGGACCAAGGAGCGTGAAGCGCGCACGCGCCTCGAAGAGCGGCAGCTCGAAGATGCCCAGGCCACCGTTGAAGACTTGGCGAGTCGCGGCAAGTACCGCGATGCTGAAGAGGTGTTGGTAAAAGTGCGCAATAGCGCCAATGCCACCTCGTCGATCATCGAGACGCTCGATCGCGATCTTAATCGCCTGCGTCGACAGCGCCGGGGTGACAAGCGCCGCAGCGTGTTGTTGGTGCTGATCGCTTTTATGGCGATTCTGGCAATTGCCGCCTGGGTCGTGCGTGACCGGTTGGTTGAATGGGTGCCTGCCTTGCGCGGTCTGCTGCCTCCGGCCGACGCGGTGAGCGAGGCGCCTGTGGCGCCAGGTGCAGCTGCCGGCGAATCAGAAGCGGCTGAGCGTGATGAAGCCAGGCCTACTGATACTGATGAGGGCGCCGACGGGGGGCAGCCATGAAGGTGGTCCCCTGTCCGAAGTGTCGTTCGATTCGAACCGGCATCGCCCCAGCGGGTGGTGGCTGGATGCGGTGCGAGAAGTGTGAGCACACCTGGGTTCATGCGAGTGAATCTGAATTGGCAGCGCCACCGCCGGCGGCGACGCCGATAGCTCCTACGGCCACGCCGTTGCCAACCTCCGCTCCGGCGCCAACGGCAACGCCCTTGCCGGCGGAACCAATCAAGGCCGTTTCACCGGCACCAACGGCTCCGGCTGCCGAACCGGTTACCCCGGTTGCCGAACCAACTGCGCCCGCTGCCACGCCGGTGGCGGCGACGGCAGAAGGAAGTGTTCAAGCCGGTGATCCAGCCAGTGCCGATCGCGGCCCAGTGAATGCTGATGGAACTGGCCGTACACCGTCTGATTACATGCCGGAAACCGCACGGGTCAGCGATTCGCTACGCGCCCTGACCGATCGGCATGTGGCAGGTAAGCCCATCCCGGTGGAGACCGAGGAATTCACCCCAACCTCCTCACCCTTGATTGATTCCCAGGGCGCACCGCGTTCACTGACGCCGCGTCCGCTGGCCGATATGAAGCAACGTCCGGCCACGCCGGTCAAGCCGGCACCGGTGGTTGCCCCAGAACCGGTACAGGGCGGCGAAACACGCCATGATTCAGCTGAAGATCTTCCGCCGGCTAAGAAGGGCCCACGCCCAATGCAGGCTGCGCCCGGCGGCAGCCAGGTGGCGTTTGATCTCTTTGACGCCATCGAGCGGGAGATCGAACACGAGCGCGAGGCAGTCCAAACCATCGCTCAAGACGTAGGCGCGCACCAAGTCAGCTGCCCAGTGTGTAGTCATCGCTTTAACGCTCTGGATGAACAGGATTCCATCGTGTGCCCCAAGTGCGGCAGCGATGTCACGGCGACCGCGCGCTATGAGCGCGAGTCGGGCGTGTCAGAGAATAAAGACCCCATGATCGGGGCCACCATTCGCGGCTGCGAGGTTGACCGGAAAATTGGCGAAGGCGGCATGGGTTCGGTGTACCACGCCCGGCAGCTGTCGCTTGATCGCAGCGTTGCGATTAAGGTCCTCCCGCCGGAGCTCAAGCGCGATAAGAAATTTCTGAAGCGATTCGAGCAGGAGGCCAAGAGTCTCGCTCGCATCAATCACGCCAACATCATGCATGTCTATGATTTTGGCGAAGACGATCTTCTCGGCATCTATTTCATGGTCATGGAATTTGTCGACGGCTTGGATTTGGCTGAGATTTTACGACAAAAGCGGCGTCTGCCGGCACTTGAAGTGCTCGACATGCTGCACCAATCGGCCTTGGGCCTGGAGCAGGCGAGCGAGAAGGGCGTGGTCCATCGCGATATCAAGCCAGACAACTTGATGGTGACAGCCGAGGGTGTGTGGAAGGTTTCAGACTTCGGCCTGGCCAAGCATGTCGATGCCTTGACTCAGGTCACGCGGGCTGGCATTCGCGTTGGTACGCCGGCCTTCATGAGCCCGGAGCAGTGTGACGGCAAGCCGCTGGATTATCATTCAGATATTTATTCGCTCGGTGTGACGGCCTATGTCTGCCTGACTGGTCGCCTGCCCTTCGACGGTGAATCGCCCTTCGCAATTATGCTCAAGCATAAGACCCAATTGGCGAGCCCCGTGTCGAAGCATTTGCCCGAGGTTGACCCTGAGGTCAACACGATGGTTATGCGGATGCTGAGTAAAGACCCGCAAGAGCGTGCAACCAATTGGGGGCAATTGATTGGCGAGCTTGAGGGCCTGCTTGAGAAGTTGCGGCCGGGTGCGCTGCGTCGCCCTAGTGGCTTGCAGCAAGCACCGCGCGACTTGTCGCCCAAATTAGACAAGCCCCTTGGCGTCGGTGGCGAGAATCTGCCTCCGATCCCTGACGAACTGATGAGTCGTGCGCCGGAGTTGAGCCCGGCGGCGATGGCCATGCGCGACGGGGGGGTCACCACGTCACGTCGTGCCCGCATGCCCTCGTCTGACGACACGCCTGCCAAGCCCCCAGCGGGCAAAGTGCTTGTGGCGCAACCAGCCGGCAAGGTCCTGCCCGATTCTGCTGCCGTTGGCAGTATGTTCGACGCCTTTGAGGGTGGGCAGGACGGGCCGGAGACAGTGCCAACGGCACCGGCGCCAGCCCAACCGCTCGCTCCTGAGCCGCCGGTTGCCGCGAGCCAGAGTGGCTTGCAGCTCGCGCCATTGCCCGATCAGCCTGCGGCGCCAAGCGTAGAGTCGGAATCGGAACAGGCTGACGCTGCGGCTGCGAATCGTCGACGACCTGGCTCGAAGCGGGCTTCCAGCGTTCGGGCTTCTGGCCCAGATCAGCGTCGACCCACCACCTCGCGCAGTCGACGCGGCGAGAGTGATGATGAGCGTCTGGTGCAGGCTGATGAGCGCGCGCGGCAGCGCGGGCGCGAGGCGCAGAACCTTGAAAAGCAAGCGGATGCTTTCCTGAAGAGCGGCAAGGTTGGCAAGGCCTACGGCCTGTATCGTGCAGCGGTCGACCGCTGCCAAGATTTTGACCGCAAGAGCACCTTGATGTACAAGGCCGATCAGGCCCGCAAGGCGGTGCGCAAACAACGCAGCCGGCGCTTGTTGGCAGGCTTTGTGTTTGTGCTGCTGGCCGCGGTTGTTGGCTTGTGGCAAGGCGGCCCGTATGCGCATGGACAGATCGCCAATTATGAAAAGGAAGGTTTGGTGGCCCAGGCCGACCTTGAGCGTTTTATTGACAAGCACAAAACTTGGCAAGCGCGCTACTCCCTGGTGTTTCGCAAAGCATATGATTTAGCCGCTGTTGATCAGGCCCAGGCCGAGATCGATAAGATGATCGCCGCCAATGATCATGCGGCCGGAGTGTTGGCCGCGCGAAAGGGCCTAGAGCAATTGCAGGCCGCGTTGGATGGCGACCTCGATTGGGTCAGCATTCTCGCAGAGGCGCGCGAATGGCTTGAACAACTTGATGACCCGGGCTTGGTGGAATCGTTTGGTGCGATTCGTGATCGCGCCAAGGACGAGGTGGGCCAGCGTGAGCGGGCGATGATTGCGCTTGAGCAGCAGCTCAATTCGGGCGCCATTGCAGACGCAGTTGTTGCCGCCGAAGCGTTGCGCGGCGATACGCGCCTCGGTGTGCTGGCGAAGCGTTTGCCGTGGCCGGTCCGCGTTGAAATCAAAGACCCGCAGGGGCGCACGGTCCCTGGGGTTCGCATCTTGGTTGATGGGATCAAGCTGCCGGCTGATGAGAGCATGGCGTATCGCCTCCCTGGTCGCGCCGTGCGCCTCGAGGTGACCGCGGTTGGCTATATTCGCGCGGTATCTGAACTCGCTGCTGGTGGTGAAGACTTGCCGCCCTCATTGGCGGTTGTTCTGCATCGTGGCCGTAGCTGGGAGGTGTCGGTACCGGTGCACGGTGGCACAGCGCCCTGGGCGCACATCTATCCGCTCGGTGAAGACCGCATCTGGCTGCATGGGATCGCGGGGATCGCGGCGCTGAAGGCCAGCGACGGTACCGTAATCGGTCAGAGTTCGCCGCCACCATCGGGTAACCCAGCCTGGACTGACATGTTCAAGGGCCGTGGTGAACGGGTGGGCGTCTCGAGTGAAGACGGTAACGTATTCGCGCTGAATGTGGGTGCGGCTGGGATTGAGCCCACCCTGGTGGCCCGGCTCGACGCTCCAGTGTTGGATTTCTTACGCTTTCAGGCCAGCTTCCGCGACGGCGTGCGCATGTTCGCTGCGGTGATTCAAACCGCCGATGGCGGGGCCGTGCTTGGCATTGAGGACGGTAAGGAAGTATGGCGTCTGGACGGCCTGCAGCTCGGCCCGAACCCCATGGTGCTGCATCGGCAGGCGCGGTTGCTGGTGCTCGGGCGCCAAGGCGTGAGCGCCGTGGAAGAAGATGGTCGCAGTGCGGGTTCATTGACCTTGGATTCGGTACAAACCGGGACGGCCGTATTACTCGGGGGCGAGTCGTTGTTGGTGGCTGGAAGCGAGCGGATTCGCGTGGTGCGGGTGGCTACCGAGGGTGCCCCCTTGACCTTGCTTGAGGATGCACTGCCCTTGCCGGCGCCCTTGCAATTGGGCTTGGTTGGTGATGACACGCATGCCGCCGCTGTCTTGGCTGACCGTACCGTGCTGCTGTGCACGCTAAGCGAGTCGGGCAATCTCGTAGCGCCGTGGGTAGTGCCCTTGCCAGAGGATTTTGCCCGCCCCGTTCAGCTGGAGATGTGCCCGCTTGGCCCGGTGGTTGCTGATGACAAAGGGCGCGTTGCGGTTTTTGCCAGCGATGACGGCCGCCTGATCCATAGCGTTGATCATGATGCTGCCGTACTCGCGGCAACGGTGCAGGGCGAGCGCCTGATTGTCTATGGCGCTGATGGCCGCGCGGTGGCCTACGAGTTGATCACGCGCTGATCAGAAGGGCCCTTGTGGGCGCTTTTCACAGTCCGGCGCAGGCTACGAAGCGGTGCAATTTGGTCGCCAATTGTGGCGCGTACGGAATTGCCCAGTCGACGAGAAGCTGCTCCCAGTGCGCATGCGATGCCGCTGGGGTCTCGGTTTCCACTTCCAGTTCGTAATCGGTGCGCCCAGGAAAACTGGTGCAGTCGAGTGCAATGTGCTCGCCCTTGTGGGTCCAGGCGAGGCGGTGGTTGTCGAAGCCGCCGAAGCAGTGCAGCGGCTTGCCTGCGAGATGAGCGCTGATCGATGCCGGCACGGGGCATACGCGGCACAGGTCGTTGCTGGCCTGGGTGGCCCAGGGCCACAGAGCCATAGACAGCAGAAACTCGTCTTCCTGGTGGCGATGGAAACCACCCGAATCGCTGAGGTGTTGTTTGGCGGTGAAAACGAGGCGCTGGTTCTCGCGCCGTAGGCGCACGCTCGCTTGCTGGTGGCGTAGCGCGCCGTCGGGGCTGTCGAAGAAGCGGTTTGACTGCTGGAGCACAACAGGCGCCCCAAGGCTGTCGCTCAGCTTGCGGGCAAGGATGGGGTGCCCATCGGGGCGAATCGCCCATTTCAGTTCTTGTTCAACCGCGCTGCTCATACCCACAGTAGCTAGCGCCCGCTGCGGTGCGAACAAGGTCCAAGCGCTGGCGGCCGTTTCAGGCCTGCGCAGGCGTTTACCTGGGCCACAGGGGCTGTATGGTCCGCTCTTCGATTCAGCTAGCGCTGGGATGAGTGGCCTCGGTTGCTGATCTCAGGCCGGTTGAGGGATTTTTCGGGGCAGTATTGCCCGGCCTAAGCCATTGTGGGGATTATTGGTGTGAGCAATCCGTTCGATTTCATGGATCACCTGCTCGAGCTCGAGAGCAAGATTGAGGAACTGCAAAACTTGTCTGGCCAAACTGGCTTAGACATGAGTGAAGAGGTCCGTTCCTTGCGTGACAAGCTCCAGAGCGAGACGCGGCGGACTTTTGACGGTCTCAACGCTTGGCAACGGGTGCAGCTATCGCGCCATCCGCTGCGGCCGCAAACGTCCGATTATATCGACCACATGGTTGAAGACTTCGTTCCGCTGGCTGGCGATCGTGCCTTTGCTGAAGACTACGCGATCATTTGCGGCCTGGGCCGGATCGAAGACATCCCCTGCATGATCATTGGTCAGCAGAAGGGCAAAGACGTTCACGAGCGTCGACGCTGTAACTTTGGCAGCCCGCATCCTGAGGGGTATCGCAAGGCGATGCTCAAGATGCGCGTGGCTGAAAAGTTCCATCTTCCGATCGTGACCCTGATCAACACGCCCGGTGCCTACCCAGGCATCGGCGCAGAAGAACGCGGCCAATCGATTGCGATTGCGGAAAACATTCGCGACATGGCGGCCCTGCGCACGCCGGTGGTGAGCGTGGTGATCGGCGAGGGCGGCTCTGGTGGTGCTCTGGGAATTGGTGTTGGTGACCGCATTCTGATCTTGGAGAACAGCTATTACTCGGTGATCTCCCCCGAGGGCTGTGCCGCAATTCTATGGAAAGACGGTTCTAAGGCACCCGATGCCGCTGAACGCCTGCGTTTAACGGCACAGGCCCTGCATGAGCTGGGTATCGCCGATGAGGTGGTGCAGGAGCCGGCCGGTGGCGCCCATCGCCAGGGCGAGCTCATGTCGCGGCAACTCGGTGCGGTGGTGGCACGCCACCTGCGCGAGTTGTTGGCGATGAGCGAAGCAGAATTGCGTGATGCGCGCTACGCCAAGTACCGGGCTATCGGTCAATGGCAGGAGTAGGATTTCTGCGCTTTGAAACCGTGGTCCGGCCCCAGAAGGCTGAAGCCGTGTGTCTTAAATTATTCGAGCTGGGGGTGGTGTTGGATCTCCAGGCTCAAGAAGTGCTCGGCAGTGGTCGTCGCGCCGACGGCCCCACCGATGACCCGGTCATCGATACCCTGCCCAAGGCCCTGATCGCCGGCTACGTGGAATCCGATGACATCGAAGCCGTGGTCGACACCATCCAAACCCACGCCCGCAGCGGCCGCATTGGCGACGGCAAGGTCTGGATCTATCCAATTACCGCCACCACTGCGTAATGGCGAGCAGCAGCGGCTGAGGCAGCAAATCCAGACGCGAGAAAGCCCCGAAGCGCGCAGCGCTCCGGGGCTTTCAACATTCCAGCCCTCACTCGGACCTCAACTCCCTCGCCTTCCTCCTGCTAATCCAAAAGAATCAGCAAGCCGGCCGCCACACGCCGGCGTTGGGAAGTTGGCTTTGCAGGCTGCGAACCTGGTAGGGTTCGCGTGACTGCTGGCGCAGCGCGCTCACCAGCACCGCGGCCGAAGCCAGGGTGGTAAAGCAGGGGGTGCCCGACACAGCGCAGGCTGAGCGGATCTTGCCTTCGTCGGTGCGCGCACCGCGGTTGTTGGGCGTGTTGATCAAGAACGCGATCTGATCCATGTGATCGAGCACCGAACCGGTGCCGTCTTGAACCTTGTTCAGAATCGTGCACGGAATGCCATTGCGCTGCAGCACCTGGCCGGTGCCCCGGGTCGACAGGATCTGATAGCCCAAAGAGGCAATCTCGGCCGCGATCGGGAGGGTTAAGCGCTTGTCGTTATCGCGTACCGAGATGAACACCTTGCCCGAGGTCGGCAGTTGGTTGCCGGCCCCCAACTGGGCTTTGTAGAAGGCTTCGCCGAAGGTGGGGGCAATGCCCATGACTTCGCCGGTGGAGCGCATCTCGGGGCCAAGGATGGTGTCGACACCGGGGAATTTGTTCCACGGCAGCACCACTTCTTTGACCGCAAAGAAGGGCGGCTCAGACGATTCTTCAACGCCAAGTTGTTTGAGCGTTTGGCCGGCTTGCACCAGCGAGGCGATCTTGGCCAAGGGCAAGCCGGTGGCCTTGGAGATAAAGGGCACGGTGCGCGATGCGCGCGGGTTGACCTCGATCAGATATACTTCTTCGTGGCGAATGGCGAACTGGACATTCATCAAGCCGCGCACTTCCAGCGCCTTGGCCAGGGCTTCGGTGATCTCGCGCATGCGCTTGAGCAGGCGGCGCGACAGCGAATAACCAGGGATGACGCAAGCCGAGTCGCCGGAGTGGATGCCGGCTTCTTCGATGTGCTCGAGCATGCCGCCGATGATCATTTGTTCGCCGTCGTACAGGGCGTCGACGTCTACTTCGGTGGCGTTCTCAAGGAATTTATCGATCAGGATCGGTGCATCGGGCGAGGCCTGCACCGCGTGGGTCATGTAGTACTCGAGGTCCTTGCGTGTGAACACGATCTCCATCGCGCGACCGCCGAGGACATGCGAGGGGCGCACCACCACCGGATAGCCAACGCGCTCGGCAACTTTGACCGCTTCGTCGAGATTGCGGGCGATGCCGTTGGAGGGCTGCAGCAATTCGAGTGACTCGAGCGCATCGCGGAACAGTTCGCGGTCGCCGGCCTTGTTGATGTTGGTGGGGCTGGTGCCAATGATCGGCACGCCAGCGGCTTCAAGTTCGAGCGACAGGTTCAGCGGCGTTTGGCCACCAAACTGCACGATCACGCCCTTGGGCTTCATGACCCGGGTGATCTCGAGAACGTCTTCCACCGTCAGCGGTTCAAAGAACAGCTGATCGGAGGTGTCGTAGTCGGTCGACACGGTTTCCGGGTTGGAGTTGACCATCACCGTTTCGTAGCCGGCCTCTGACAGGGCGAACGCGGCGTGACAGCAGCAGCAGTCAAACTCGATGCCCTGGCCGATGCGGTTGGGGCCGCCGCCGAGGATCATGATCTTTTCGCGGTCGGAGACGCGCGCTTCGCACTCGTCTTCGTAGGTCGAATAATAATAGGGGGTGATCGCAGCAAACTCTGCGGCGCAGGTGTCAACCAGCTTGAACACTGGGTGCACGTCGAGCTCCCAGCGGCGGTCACGAACGTCCTTCTCACTGCTGCCGGTGAGCACGGCGAGTTGGCGATCTGAGAAGCCGTCGCGCTTGGCGGCGCGCATGTCGTCGAAGCTCAGTTCGCCGATCTTACGACCCTTGAGGTGCAGTTCGTGCTCCACGATGGTGCGCACCTGGAGCAAGAACCACGGGTCGATCTTGGTGGCTTCGAACAACTCTTCGTCGGTGGCGCCGGCCAGCATAGCGTGGCGCAAGGTGAAGATGCGAGCGGCCGTGGGGGTTTCGAGGGCCGTCAGCAGGCGATTTTTGTCGCCCGGGTTTGGGTCGTCGTCGATGTGCTGCGGGCCGAGGCCATTGGCGCCGATTTCAAGGCCGCGCAGGGCCTTCTGCAGCGATTCACGCTGCGTGCGGCCGATCGCCATCACTTCGCCGACCGACTTCATCTGGTAGCCGAGGGTGTCGTCGGCTTCCGGGAACTTCTCGAACGCAAAGCGCGGGATCTTGGTGACCACGTAGTCGATGGTTGGCTCGAAGCAGGCCGGGGTTTCCTTGGTGATGTCGTTTTGCAGCTCATCCAAGGTGTAGCCAACCGCGAGCTTGGCGGCGAACTTGGCGATCGGGAAGCCGGTGGCCTTCGAGGCCAAGGCCGACGACCGCGACACGCGCGGATTCATTTCAATCACAACCATGCGGCCGTCGTCGGGGTTGGTGGCGAACTGAATGTTCGAGCCGCCCGTTTCCACACCCACGGCGCGGATGATCTTGATCGCGGCATCGCGCATGCGCTGGTATTCGCGGTCAGACAGGGTTTGCGCCGGCGCGACGGTGATCGAGTCACCGGTGTGCACGCCCATTGGATCGAGGTTTTCGATCGAGCAGATGATGACGACGTTGTCGCCCTTATCGCGCATCACCTCGAGTTCGTATTCCTTCCAGCCGAGCAAGCTCTCTTCGATCGAGATCTCGCCAATGCGGCTGAGGGCCATGCCGCGCTTGGCGATGATCGCGAATTCTTCTTCAGTGCGGCAGAAGCCGCCGCCGGTGCCGCCCATGGTGAAGCTCGGCCGAATCATCACCGGCAGGCCGATGCGATTTTTGATTTCAACGGCCTTGTCCCAGGTTTTGGCGCGTTCAGCGCGCGCACCCTTCATGCCGATGGTGTCCATGATCCCGGCGAAGACTTCGCGGTCTTCGGCGCGCTTGATCACTTCGGCATTGGCGCCGATCAGCTCGCAGTTGTACTTCTCAAGCGCACCACTTTCGTGCAGCGCCATCGCGGTGTTGAGACCGGTTTGCCCGCCCAAGGTGGGCAGGATCGCGTCGGGGCGTTCCTTGGCGATGATCTTGGTGACTGCTTCTGGCGTGATCGGCTCAACGTAGGTGGCGTCGGCCATCTCCGGATCGGTCATGATCGTGGCCGGATTCGAGTTCACCAAGATGACCCGGTAGCCCTCTTCGCGCAGTGCTTTACAGGCTTGTGTGCCCGAATAGTCGAATTCACAGGCTTGACCGATGATAATCGGACCAGAGCCGATAATCAGGATGCTGGTCAGGTCGGTGCGCTTCGGCATGTACGGCTCCTAGCCCCGGGTGGCAAACCGGGTAACCGGGTTAGATCAGAATTTTGCGGGAGGCTAGAGGTGGCCACAGGAGCGCAAGCGGGACCTGCGTTCCGGGGGCCTCAAATCACCTACTATTGAGCTAGGCGCTGTCTTTGGGGCTCTCGCTGGCGGTATCGTCACCCTCACCGATGCGTTCCTTGGCCTGGCGCACGAAACTCCGCTTGGCGAAGTCAATGCGGTGGACGGGAAACACCACCGTGCTGGCGATATTAGCCAGGTGCGCGCGCATCCGCTGGATGTAGCGCAGGGCCCGGCTGATGATCACCGCTTGGCGGGTGTTGAGGCTGTCGTCGTCGAGCAGGCTGTCGTACACCATTTGCAGGCGAGCGATGAAGGGCTTTTCGCCTTCAACGAGTGCCAGGGCTGCTTGCTCATCGTTGTTGGCAAAGGCCTCGCGGGTTTTCTGCATCACCTCGCTGACCTCGCCGGAGAGTTCGCGCAGGGGGTCGGCATAGGCGCTGGGCACGGCCGATTTGATCAGCAGCTTGCTCTCCATGAGGTTGCGGCACTCGTCGATGAGGCGTTCGGCGTCTTTCGATACCGACATCAACACCAAGCAGGTGGGGCCGTCGCTGTGATCAAAGGCAAGATGCTCGACCAGCATCTTGCGGATGTCGCGCTCGGTGCGATTCGAGGTCTTGTCGACCTGGCGTGCCAGGGCGTCGAGCTCCTCGGGCGCGTCCTTGTCAAGCAGGTGCGGCACGGCCTGGACCAGCAATTCGTGGGCCTGGTCGAGCATGCCGAGGAAGCGATCGCTGGCCTCGGCTAGGAGGCTGGTTTGGGCGGCGTTGCCGCCGAACAGGGCTTTGAGTAGGTCAAGCATGTTGAATCCTCAGGGCGCGGTCTGGGTCGGTGCGGCTGCCGGGTCGGCTGGCTCGGTGGCGGGTGGTGTGGCGGTTTCGCCGGGTAGATTGCTGCTGGCGGCGCCAGGCTCTACCGGGGCCTCGGCCGCAGGCGCCTCGGGTTCAGGGGCAGGGCTGAGCGCACGCATGGTGGCGTAGATGCCACCCGGCAGCAGGAAGTAGATGACGACGATCCAGCTGATAGCCAGCGATTTGCGGCGCACCGCCATGTCGGCCAGATATTCGGCTGCCTTCATCGGTATTGCACGGAAGGCCGGAATGCCGTAAATGAGCAGCACGCCGAAGATGTTGAACATCAGGTGGACCAGGGCGATCTGCAGGGCAGCGCCGGCGTTGTCGCTGGCCCCGGTGGCAGCCAGAAGCGCGGTTACCGTGGTGCCGATGTTGGCGCCAAGGGTAAACGGGAACACCTGGCGCAGGCTCATCATGCCAGCGCCGGCCATCGGAATGATCAGGCTGGTGGTGGTGGACGAACTCTGCACCAGCACCGTGATGATGGTACCCGAGGCGATGCCGGAAATGGGGCCGCGACCAACCGAGGCATGGAAGATGCGTTCAGCGCGGCCAACCAGGGCGCGCTTGAGCAGCTTGCCGAGCAGCAGGATGGCACTGAAGATGAGCACGAGGCCGATCACGGCGAGCAAAACGCCGCCGGCCGCGCCCATATCGGCCAGGAGGCCTTTTTCGCCAACCAAGTCAATCACTGGCTTGGTGATGGGCTTGACGAAGTTGAGCCCCTTGATGCTCATGTCGCCAGTGCCAACCAAGAGGCCTGACATCCAATGTGAGATCGACGCCAGAAAGTGGGTTAGGATCTCAAGCGGAAGGAACACGAGCACGGCAATCAGATTGAAGCAGTCGTGCACGGTGGCGGCGGCGAAGGCGCGGCGGAATTCCTGCGGCCGGGTTACGTGTGCCATCGACACCAGGGTGTTGGTGACGGTGGTGCCGATATTAGCGCCCATGATCATGGGGATCGCAAGCGGTACTGGGAGGCCGCCTGCCACGAGGCCAACGATCACCGAGGCAACGGTACTCGAACTCTGAACCACGGCCGTGGCGAAGATGCCAAACAGCAGTCCAAGGATTGGGTTGGTGGCAAAACTGAAGATTTCTGCGGCGGCTTCCTTGCCGCCAGAGGCCCACTTGAAGCCGGAGCCGATCATGCCCACTGCTACCAGCAACACGTAGATCAGACCCACCACGGTCACCCAGGTGGCGATAGTACGCCCGACGGATGAGCCGCTTGATTGGGATGGGCTTGGCACTTCAGACATGCTGCCTCCAGGGGGGAGCCGGGAGGGTTGTGATCCCGCGACGAAGGCAAGGGAATCTTTACGGCAGCATTACCGTACTTTTATAAAGAAAAGATGAAGGCCGGGTGTGGCGCTACGGCGTGGCGTTCACCTGCCCAAAACACTGGGGGTGATTGCGACGGATGCTGGTGAAGCGTCCGCCATCACCAAGTACCACATGATCGGCCAGGGCCACATCGATTGCGCGCCCGGCCGCAGCAAGTTTGCGAGTTACGGCTAGGTCTTCACGCGAGGGCTCGGCGTCGCCGGTGGGGTGGTTGTGGACCGC
>JAQIBG010000360.1 GCA_027859175.1 Planctomycetota bacterium
GGCGGTGATCGGATGCGCTCCGAGCCATGTTCCTGGGGCGGGTCCGGTGCAGGGGTGATCAGCCAGGGGGGCCGAGGCTGCAACCTGTGACTGGCACAAAGGGCACCATGACGCGGCGGAGTCGGCGTTGCGGCTCGGCAATTTTACGGCGCACCATGGCAATTGCTTGAGTGCCGATGGCCTGCTGCGGAATGCCAAGCCCGCTATAACCGGCGTGGCTGTCGCAGTCGCCCAGCACCAGAATGGAACGCTGCTGCGGGATGGTGTAGCCATGGCGCCACAGTTGACGCTCGAGTTCAAAGGCGACGCCGGTGCTGGTTACAATAAGTCCGGTCGGTGGGGTGGCGCCAGCGAGCAGGTGATCCCAGGCGGCCTGATCGGGGATGAGATCGAGGATGCTGCATCCGGTGAGGCCGTGGGCCGTGAGGCCGGCGGTAAACCCGGCGAGTCGTTCCCGATTGCTGTCATGGAGGCGACCATCGCGGTCATCGCTGGTATACCAGCAATCGAGATAGGCGAGGTGCCGGTGGCCACGCTCTGCGAGGGTGGCCACCGCGGTGCATACAGCGTCACGGTCGGCTGGGGCGATGGCATCCCACGGGCGCAGAGCGTTGTGCCAGATGGAGGCTGGCAGGAAGCGGTCTACCGCGCTGGCAAAACTGGCTGGAAAGCCGCTGTGGTAATTGATCAGCACCCCATCAACCGCCCATTCGGTGAGGAGGTGGGGCAGGCTGTCGCCCTGGGTGAGGGTGTCATCATCATAGGCCGACAGCAGCAGGCGCCAGTCGGTGCCGAGCAGGGCATGCAGGAGGCCGCGGGTAAAGGCATCGCCGAGTGGGCCACTGAACTGACCAATCCCGCACAGAACACCAATCGCTTGATGGGTACCGCGCACAATGGCCCTGGCAGCTGAGCTTGGTTGATAGCCCAGCTCGGTGGCGAGGGCGCGGATACGATCGGCGCGCTGCATCGCGGCGCCCTGACGCTGCGGGGCTTGGCCACCGAGGATGCGGAGCACGCTGCGCTCGGTAACACCGACTTCGGCAGCGATGTGGCGGATGATGGAGCCGGGGCTTGGCATGGCTGGTTCAGTCAGAGTGTCATCACTGACAGAAATACGTCAACGGTGGCCTCGAAGACAGCGTATGGTATAGAATGTCATCAATGACACAAGAGGAGCCAGCGATGCCACGTACCATTCTCACCCTGCTTGTTGTGACCAGTATGACGCTGGTGAATCAGGTTGCTGCCGCGGTGTTGGGAGGGGTGCCCGCCTCCCAGGCCTCCCAGGCCACCCCGCAGCGCCGATGGCAACGTCTCGCGCTGAGCGCCAGACTCAGCATGAGCGTGATCGCCCTGGTGCTAGCGACCTGCCTGACCGGTACCTTACAGGCCGCTGAGACCACTCCGATCCGCTTCCCTGCCGATGCTGGCCTGGTTGACGTCACCACCTACGGCGCCAAGGGTGACGGGAAAACCGATGACACCGCCGCCATCACCAAGGCCATCGGCGACCATGTTGGCCACAGCGCCACCATCTACTTTCCTCCCGGCACCTATTTGGTTTCTGACCGCCTCGATTGGCGCAGCAAAGAAGGCACCGCACGGTGCTGGCTGGCCTTCCAAGGCGCAGGGCCAGAGCACAGCATTATCCGACTGAAAGATGCGACCTTTACCGATCCAAAAAATCCCAAAGGCGTGGTCCGCACAAATTCTGAATTCCAAGGGTGGAACGGGGATAAGCCAGAGCAAAATCAAATTGGCTATGGCAACAAGGCCTTCTTTAATTCCTTGCGCGACCTCACCATTGATGTGGGCGTTGGTAATCCTGGCGCTATCGGGATTGAATACATGGCCAATAACCGTGGCACCCTTCGCAATCTGGTCATCCGTTCGTCGGACCCCCAAGGTGCGGGAGACTGCGGCATAGATATGCGCCGTTACGGCCCTGGCCCAGCACTTTGTGTGGATGTTGTGATCGAAGGCTTCGCCATTGGCATGGACCTTGCCCACTGGGAATACGGCATGACGTTTGACAACCTGACCCTGCGTCATCAAACCCAAGTCGGCATTCGCAACAACAACCACAGCCTAGCCATTGAGAACTTGGTGTACGAAGGCAGCGCCAGTGTTTATCAAGCGCTTGAGGGAAACGGGTTGCTCACCGTGTTAAATGCCACCATTACGGGCAAGGGCTCGGCAACAGACAAGCCCGCCTTTAACAACCAAGGCGGACTCTACCTGCGTAACGCCACAGCAACGGGCTTCCGCTGCTTAGTGCGCCACAACGAGCAAGATGTACCAGGACTCAGCGCCAAGCTCTATACCTCTTCCCAACCCGTGGTGCGCGGCAACGGTCCCGCCAATGGCCTACAAC
>JAQIBG010000423.1 GCA_027859175.1 Planctomycetota bacterium
CAAGCACAACCCGAGCGTGGTGTGAGGCTTGTGTTGCGGCGCAAAGCACGAATCTGTCACCCATGATGCCCGCCGGCCCGCTCGCCATCGCCCCCCTGCACACCGCCCCCACTGTCACCTGGGCTGTGCCCGGCTCAAAAAGCTTGACCAATCGTGCCCTGATTCTGGCCGCAATGGCTGACGGTCGCAGTGTGTTGCGAGGCGTGCTTGAGAGCGACGATACCACGCATATGCGGGCCGGCCTTGAGGCCATGGGCGTGCGCATTGAAACCTTATCCGACGATTGCTGGGCGGTTCACGGCGGCACGGTCACACCGCCCGAGGGACCGATCTTTGTCGGCAATAGTGGCACCACCGTCCGTTTCCTGACCGCCCTGTGCGCAACGCTGCCAGGAACCAGTCAACTCCAGGGCGATGAACACATGGCCAAGCGGCCGATTAGCGATCTGACCGATGCCCTGCTTCAGCTCGGCGTCAACTGTGACTGCGCCACCGGCTGTCCGCCATTACAGGTTCACGGCGGCACCATGAACGGTGGCACCGTGCACATGCGTGGCGACCGCTCGAGCCAGTACTTCTCGGCTCTGCTGATGGCCGGCGCAGGCGCGCCAAGCCCGCTCGAAATCGCCATCGACGGCGCACTCGTCAGCCAGCCCTACGTTGCGATGACCCTGCGTATGATCCGCGACTTCGGCGGCTCCGCCGAGCAAGCACCAGATGGTTTCGTGGTGCAACCGGCCGCCTATCAGGCCCACGATTACCTGATTGAACCCGATGCCTCAGCCGCGAGCTATCCGCTTGCCTTGGCCGCAGCCAGCGGCGGCACGGTCACGGTACCGCGACTAGGCCAGCATGCGCTCCAGGGCGATGTGGCCTTTACTGAGGTTTTGGCCGGCATGGGCGCTCAGGTCAGCTCCAGCGACGCGGGCATCACCGTGCGCGGCCCGGCACGTGGCCAGTTGCGCGGTGTTGACGTGGATATGCACCATATCTCCGACACCGTGATGAGCTTAGCGGCCATCGCCCCCCTGGCCACGAGCCCAACCACGATTCGCAATGTGGCCAACATTCGGATCAAGGAGACCGACCGCCTCGCCGCTACCGTGGCTGAATTGCGGCGTCTCGGCCAAACAGTGGAGCATGGCGATGATTGGCTGCGCATCAGCCCCGGCCCGGTATCCGCTGCCACCGTTGAGTGTTACGCCGATCACCGGATGGCGATGAGCTTCGCGATTCTAGGTTTGTGCACGCCCGGAGTGACTATCGCGGATCCAGCTTGCGTTGCGAAGACCTATCCCCGATTCTGGGCGGACCTTGGCGCGGTCTATCGCGCCCAAGAAATGGAGGTCCCCTGGTGACAACTGGCGTACGTGTGATCGCGGGCAAATGGCGCGGCCGGCGTCTGACCGCTCCAAGTGGTTTGGCAACCCGACCCATCCCCGATCGTGTTAAACAGAGTCTGTTCGATACCCTTGGCCAAAGCCTCGACGGACAGCGCGTCATCGACGTGTGTTCGGGTTCTGGCAGCTTCGGCATTGAAGCCGGCAGCCGCGGTGCCGCTGAGGACCACCTGATTGAAGAGGCCCCGGCCGCGGCCGAAGTCATCACACATAACATCCATCACGTGGGTGAGCCGTCAGAGCTGATTCTCCATCAAGCCCGCTACGAAGACACCCTGCCGAGCCTCACCGGCTTTGACTTGGTGTTCTGCGACCCGCCATTTCCGTGGTTCCGCGATGACCCCAAGCGCATCAGCGCCATGCTGAATCTTGCCGCCGAATGTATTACGCCCGAGGGCTTGGTGCTGATCCGTGGTGAAATGGGCACCAAATTGCCGCCAACCAGCCATGGTCTGCACATGCGAGACTGGAAAGAATACGGCCGCAGTTGGGTCGCCTTCCTCGAGATTCGCAAAGAGGATTAAGACGATTTGAGACGTCGCAGCCGGCGCAGTCGACGCAGCAACGGCACCCCAGCCAGCGCGGCATAAACGATACCGCCGCCAATCACGGCGGTGGCCAGGCGCGGCGCATGCCACGCAAACCCAACCCCAGTGCCTGGCCACCAAGTCAGCAGCGCCCACACCGCGCAGCCCATCACTGCGCTCGCGACTGCGGGCCACAGTAAGCCCCGCCACGGCACGATGCGGCCGCTGCCGCGTCGCCGCAGGGTGAGGGCGTAGGCCACGGCTGAACCCCATGCGCTGATTGACGAAGCCAGGGCCAGGCCCGCCTCCTGCAAGGGGGTTTGCACCAGAATCAGATTCAACACTAGGTTGCCGACCACCGTGGCGATGCCGATGCGCAACGGCGTACGCTGATCACGATGCGCATGGCAAGCACGTAAAAACAGCTTGGCGAAGGCAATCGGCAGCAGCCCAAACGCAAACATCTGCGCGGCCAAAGCGGTGCGGTCAACCGCGGCCTGATCAAAGTCTTGGCTCATGTACACAGTGCCAGCCAAAGGTTCAGCCACCAAGAACAGACCCACCGCAGCCGGCAGCAACGCTGCTCCCAACACGCCGCCCGCCTGGTGCAAGGCACGGCCACTTGCATCCCAGCCCTTACTGGCCGCTGAGGCCAACTCGGGATAGATCGCGGTGCCCACGCCGTGGCCGATCAGGGCCAATGGAAACTGAAACAGGCGATTGGCAAAATACAGGAAGGCCACCGCGCCGGATCCCGACACCAACACGAAGGCCAATACGCTGTCGAGCAGCGCGTTGATCTGGTACACGCTGGAAGCCAACAACACCGGCAGCAAGGCGGTGCGCAATTCACGCAATGCGGGCGTGCTTCGCAGTCGCACCCGCGGCACACCACCGGTGCGCCACAGCGCCAGCAAATGCGCCGCCGTCTGCACCAAACCGGTCACCAGCACCGCGTAGGGCAGAATCCAGATATCCTGCCACCACACGATGGCCGCGATCAAGATCAGGTTGAGCAACACCGGCGCAGCGGCCGGGATCGCAAAATGGCGACGGCCATTGAGGGTGCCCGCCATGATCGCGCAGCAGCAGATGAACACCAAATACGGCAGCTGCGGCAAAGTCAGCGCCGCCACCAGGGCCAGCTTTGGAACGCCGTAAAGGCTCAGGCTACCGGCCACCGCCATGCCTACACCGGCGATTGCCGCCAGCAGTAAAGCCAGGCGACCCAACACCAGGCCAGCAAAGGCATCGGCCGCGCTGGGGTCGGTATCGCGCTGCTGCACGTAACGCGGCAAAAATGCTGCCGACAAGGCCCCTTCGCCAAACAGATTGCGAAACAGGTTCGGCAGCGCGAAGGCCAGCAAGAAGGCATCAAGCACCAAGGAGCCACCAAAGGCGCCGGCCAGAAAACGGTCGCGCACCAAACCGAGCAATCTGCTCCCGAGGGTCCAACCCCCCACCACGGCGGCACGTCCGATCAAAGCCATAGCCGGAGGGTGGCCATCGCGTGCCACAAGGCAATGGCGCTGGGCGCCTTGGGCATGGAGCCTGCGGTGACGGCTGGCACACTCAGCGCGTGGCATCTTCCATGCGTCGTGACTACACTATTGGCACCAGCATCGCGCTGGTGGTGGCCCTGGCGGCGATCATCGCCTTCATGCTGCCAGGCATCCGCCACGAGAAGGGCGATCAGCAGTGCCGGTTTCGTCTGCGTCGCCTCGGTGAAGCCGTCCATCGCTGGATCGATGACCACGGGCGCCGATCCTTCCCGCGCTTGAGCAACCCCGCGGCCGGTCGCGATTGGACGCCAGGACAAGCCGGCTCGATTGATGCGGTGCTGTGGTCGTACCTGCAAGGCAACTTGCCCAAGCCAAAACACGACGGTGAAAACCAGGCCGACTACGATGCCCGCATGCGCGAGGATTCGCTCGCAGTCTGCCCTGAAACCGGATTCTCGTACTGGTTCAACGAGGCCCTCCTGACCACTAGGCCAGAAGATTTGGCAACCGGTGCCAGCGGCGCCATCACCTACTTCCAATGCCAAAAGCGCGCCGACGGCACTTGGCCGCATGAGCGCAAGGGCGTCACCGGGATCCACGTCGTGCAAGGCTTTGGCGAACAGTTTCAGGTCGACGTCAGTCAGGTAGACGCCCTCGAACAGGCCTACAACAAGCGCCTACGTGACCGACCAACCGACCAAGACCTGCCCATCATCGCCGACAAGCTTAAACGCTATAAAACTGAAATAGCCCGCGCCCGAGCCGAGAACCGCGCCCTGGTGGTCACCGAGGTGAGCCTACGGGTACGGGTTGAGTTTCAGGAGCGTTGATCAATTGGGTCCTAGATCCTAGGCCGTGGGACGCCTGCAGGCAGGCTTAGGGTCGGGGCTGACCGCCCCCGCTACCCCGCCCAATGCCGACAAACAACTCCCATGACCCAAGCGCCAAAGGCGCGTCCCAGGACCCAGGACCTATCTAATGAAACACAATGGTGCGATTCGCATGCACCAACACCCGCCGCTGCAGATGCAGCGTCACGGCATGCGCCAGCACCTGGCGTTCGATATCGCGGCCCTTGCGCACCAGGTCGCTGACTTCATCGCGATGGGTCACGCGGATCACGTCTTGATCAATGATCGGCCCCTGGTCGAGGTCGGCGGTCACATAATGCGCGGTGGCGCCGATAACCTTCACGCCACGTTGCTTAGCCTGGTGATAGGGCTTGGCCCCGGCAAAGGCCGGCAAGAAGGAGTGGTGAATGTTGATGGCGCGGCCGGACCACTCATCAACAAAGGCCGGTGACAGCACCTGCATGTAGCGGGCAAGCACCACGAGGTCGATGTTCAATTCGCTCAGCAGCGCCCGTTGCTGGGCCTCGGCTGCACCCTTATCAATCCCCACCGGAATATGATGGAAGGGCAGGCCAAAATGCTCGCAGGCTTCGCGGG
Source organism: Planctomycetota bacterium (assembly GCA_027859175.1). Taxonomy (GTDB): domain Bacteria; phylum Planctomycetota; class UBA11346; order UBA11346; family UBA11346; genus GH22. The sequence goes on from JAQIBG010000423.1 coordinate 4,878, forward strand.
CGTTCTCATGGTTAGACACCACCGCCACAATATCGCCAGCGAGTTCGTTCATCTGCTGACGCATCAGCAGGTCGTACACGCAGTGCAGCCCCTTCGAGCAGAACAGGGCTACGCGCGGACGGCTTGGCCCGTACAGCTGCCATTGCATGTCGAAACCACGCGCCAGCACCGCCAGCGCCATCTGAATCCCCTCCCAATCGAGGGCAAAGTCAGAGGTTTCAAAGCGCAGGCGCATGAAAAAATGACCGCTGTCTTCGCTGTGCTGATCGGCGTCGATGATGTTGCCACCATGCCGAAAAACGAAGTCTGACAGGGCGGCAACAATACCGGTGCGGTCACCGCAACTCACCAACAGCGTGGCCGTGTTCATGCTTACGTGCTCTCCTGCGCGGCGAGAAGCGAGGTCAGCTCCTCCAGGCGCGCGGCCCAGGTTGGCTCATCGCATACCGGTGTCGAGCCTGCAATCGCCACCGGCTCACCGAGCGGCACCCAACTGCGGCAGCCTTGGTACTCGGGCTTGAACGGCACACGAACCGGCGCCGCCATGCGGTGCACCCGCACCGCGACCACGGCCAGCCACGGATCGCCGCGATAGCGAAAGCGACGCATCAGCTCTTCGCTAGTCCACGGCACCCGTGGGCCCAGGGCCTCCAGCACGCGTGGTTGCACCACTTTCCACACCGCGCCCACTTCGGCCCAATGCTCGATAACGAAAGCCCCGGAGTCGGGATCACGACCGGCGGTATCAAAACCGGCTCGCCAATGAGGATGCAAGCGCTCAGGATCTTGGTGCAGGTAGGTTGGCAACAGGAGGAAGCGCGGCTGCTGCAGCTCGAAGGTCCCACCCTGGGGTTCGTGAATGCCGCCCTTGCGCACCACGCAGGTCAACTCGCCAGCCGCCAAGGCCTGGCAGGTCACGGCCCATTCTTGCAGGCCGACCCAGAGCTCCGGTTTTCGCACATCACGCATGCAGTACAGGGCTTACCCACTGCGGCCAAATCACAACGGAAAGCAATGGCCGCCGTACAACGTCTCTGTGAAGGACGGTTTGCGCGCCGTCATCCCACCGCTAGGATTCATGATCATGGCTCAACGCCCGTCTGCTGGCTTTACCCTCATTGAACTGCTGGTGGTGATTTCCATCATCGCGATCTTGGCTGGGCTGCTGATTCCGGCGATTGGTATTGCCCGTACTTCGGCCCGTAACACTCAATGTCTCAGTAACCTCCGCCAGGTTGGCATCGCCGTATTGGCTTACCAAGCAGACGAAGGGGGTGATGAAGTCTTCCCCGACACGCTCAGTGGTCTTTTTGCGAGTTATGGAGAATCCCCCAAGGTGCTCATCTGTCCCGAGGACCCATCCAGGGGTGTAGACAAAGACAGCGGCCGAAACCAATTGGGGGAGTGGGATAACTATGAGCACCTTCTCAATCGCGAAAGCTCGCCCATTAGCATCTTCTGGGAAATGAGCGATGATCTCATTGGGAATAGTCCTCCTAATAATAGTACAGCTGTGACTCCAACCAACCTGTCCGATTTTTCAGGCGCAGTAGTTAAGCCTAGTGGATGGGTTCAGAATATTGACTTCAAGAATGCCTTATTGTCAGTGCTCGACGCCAACGGACATACTACCTGGGAAAAGTACAAGATGGTACAGAAGCGCTATGGCAATGGTGTCGCTCCCGCTCCTGGGGCGCCGTTCCCTGGGGACTTCTTCCCAATTTTGAGGTGTTTCCATCATTACGAATGGACTGGCGATTACTCTGAAGACACCAAAAAGAAGGTCAATGCCATGTCGTGGAACGGATCAGTCTATACCTGTCAGAAGAAGTGGGAAAACCAGGTCAACAGTGACATTGAGTTCCGCGACCCCTAATTCTTAGGGTCCAACATTGGTCAGCCCTTGCCACGCCGATACCGCCGAGCGCGCCGCAATAACACCAAAGTCAAAATCACCATCCCCGCCAAGGCGCACAACTGTCGCCAACGCGGCAGATCCCATATCGGATTATCAGGCCGGAACGGCGGCGTGGCGCTGCGTTTCGCCAGCATCGCCTCGGCTCGTTGACGATCGCGCGCAAACACATGCACGTCATAGGGCCCCATCAACAGGCCCAAGCTCACTGCCCGTACCTGATCATGCAGGGCACCCCCCGCCTCGTTGGCTTGTGCACTCACCACCAGATCATCTGGATCGAGCACGCCGCGGCGTCCATTATCGGCAACTAAGAGAGCTACGGTCGGGAATTCCGCATCGAGCGGAGCCACCGCCACCACATCGCCGAGTTGCGCCACTAGGCCATCACCCAGGCCAGTGCCGTGTCCAAGACCGATCGCGCGGCCTTCGGCGTCGACATAGCAGCCCTGGTCGGCATCAAAGGCAAAGCCCTTGGCCGTTGGGTTGCGCCGCTGACAGATCCAGGCCAACCCGTCGTCGCCTTGGTATTCAACCCAGGGCCAGGCAAAATCATCGACGAGGCGCCAGCTGGCAATCACCACCGTCAGGTGGTCGAAGGCCGTGACCGACTCGGCCAGGGCAAAGCGATCAGGCAGTTGGGCTTCGGTGATAACCGCCGCGCCAACCAAACTCAGCGCACGATTGGCCGCGTCATCACCATGGCGAATCTGGACCTGCCCGTGTGGCGTCTGATAGCTGCCAGCCTGTAGGCCACTCATCGATTGGTCGGCGACGAGATGCAACTGGGTGCCATCCGACAGGCGCAACCACTCGCCGACAAACGCGGCCGGCACCCGGTCGCTATCGAGGAGATGCTGCCCGCCCATGACGAGCGGCGCGTCAGTGGTCTCAGAGGTCTCAGCTGCGCCCAGGCACGACACCACCAGCCCAGTGGCGAACAGCCCCACGACGCTGCCGGCCTGCAGTACACCAATTCTCATCATCTAGCTGCCCGTCTGACGCAACCAGTAGACGCGCCTTTTATCGTCGTGATTGAGTCCGCGCAGTGATCCCCAGCAGGCTTCCACTTCAAGCCCGGCGAGCTGGGCCAAGTCGGCGATCTCGCCCGGGCCGTAGAGGCGCACGCTTTCAGTATAGCGCTCGCTGGTGCCATCGTCGGCCAAGGCTGTTACCGTTTTCTCAACCCGCTTGTCAACCATGCGGCGCAGTTCCATCACCCGCAGACCAGAGGCGGTATGCCGCTCGCTGTGCGGAACCAAATTGCGCGCCAGATGGTCGGGATCGGGGAGGTCGAGCATGATTACGCCGCCGGGCGCCAATAAGGCTGCCAAGCCGGTAAGCGCGGCCGCATTGGTGCCGTCAGGGAAGTAGCCAAAGGCGGTGAAGAACAGCGTGATGGCGCCAAAAGATCCGGCCAGCGGTGGGCGCCGCACATCGCCGCGCGCCAAGCGACCCTGACAGGCTGGGCGCTCGTTGGCCACGGTCAGCAGCTGCGGGCTGAGATCAAACCCCCAAGCTCGCAGGCCGGCCTCGCGCATCGCGGCCAGATGCCTGCCATTGCCACAGCAGGCATCCAGCACGGGCCCCGGTGCCGTGCTGAGCATCGGCAACACACCCGCCACCTCGGCCGCTGCAGACCCGTCATCGCGATGGGCGTAAAGCTCCAGGTAGAGCTCGGCAAAGGCGGCCTCCCACCAGTCGCGCGTATCAGTCATCTGGTCGTGTGCTCCCGTCCGGCTTAAGGCAGGCTGCCAGCGCCGGCTCCAGGCTGGGATAGTCCCACCTGAAGCCAAGCTCCTGAGCCCGCTTGGGCACTACCGGCGCCCCGGTCAGCAGCATTCCCGCCATTTCACCCAAGGCCAGAGCAAGCACCGGCCCGGGTACACCAAACGGCATGGTCCAGCGTCTGGTGCAGGTCGCCGCCGTGCTGATCACGGTACGTAAATCATCGTGGGCTGGGGCCACAGCATTGACAGGTCCGTTCCAGGCGGGCTCGTCGAGCGCGGCCAGGATCATCGCAACCAAGTCATCGATATGGATCCAGGCAAAGGCCTGCCGCCCAGAACCAAGCCAGGCCAAGGGGCCAAAACGCGGGACCAGCTTGGCCAAGGCCCCGCCCTGCGGGCTCAGCACCACGCCCATACGTAGATTGACGCGACGCTGCGGCCCGAGGCTGGCCTGCTCCCAGTCTTGGCACAGTTGACCGAGAAATCCGTTATCAGGCGCCGCATTCTCGTCGCACGGAGTCGTCCCACTCGGATAGATGCCAACGCCAGAAGCGCTGATCAGTGTGGACACGCCTGCGGCCTCAGCCGCGGCCGCCAGCGTTTGGGTACTGATAATGCGGCTGTCGCGCAACTCTGCCTTACGCGCCCGAGTCCACCGCTTATCGGCTATCCCTGCTCCACTGAGGTTGATCACCGCGTCGCGCCCGCGGCACCAGGCCGGATCAATCGGGTCGCGACAACCATCCCAAGGCTCACAGCCCCATTGCGGCGGGAGCTGCAAACGACGCCGAGCCGAACCGGGGTCGCGGCTCAACACCAGCACATCGTCGCCACGCTCGCGCAAGCGCAGTAGCAAGCGCGAACCAACCAGGCCAGTGCAACCAGCACACAGATAGCGAGCCATATCGGTCCCTCAATTCCGCAAGGTCTACGCAGCCGGCAAGCGGCTGTTTACCGGCCACCAAAAGCAAGACCCCAGGACATCGCCCTGGGGTCTGCAGGTGAGTGGCCAGTGGCCAGTGGCCAAGTTCAGGCGCGAACTTGCATCCGGTCGCTCCGCTTGGGATGCGACTGCTTGTCATGGATCTTGCGCAGCTGTGTCGCCACCTTGTCACTAACCACGTCAACCGCGGCGTAGACCGTTTCCTCGCTGTCGTGCGCAACCACGTCTTTGTGGCCCGGCAGATGCATTTCAACGTCAACTCGATAACCGTGGTGATTACCCGCTTCGCGGATGGTCACATGGAGGTGTTTCAGGCCGGTACTGAATCGTTCCAGCGCCCCAAGTTTCGTCTCCACATACTCCCGCAAGCGCGGGGACACATCGTAATGCACACCGGTGATCTGGATGTCGAGCATCGTATTCCTCCGTTGCGGAACTCGGGCCGGTGCATCCGGCCACTTCCATCCGCTTGGTTTAAAACCGCCCTTGGCGGTCACTGGCTCATGGTAAGGAGCGGGAGAATACCCGTCAACTAGAGCTTGGCCCGATACGGGCAGATTATGTCTGTAAGGTGTCCTACAGCGTTACCGATTGACTCTCGGAATAGGAGCATGGCGTCAGGTCTCAATCTGGGGTTTCTTGATCTTATCACCACGCTGAGCCCGCATGGTTCCGAGGCCCACCGCGATGGTCTGCATATACTCCATGCCCTGGCGGACTTGCGCAAACCGGCTGCCCACGCTGCGGGCAATAAGCAGGGCCCCAACCGATACCCCAAGCGCGATCAAATCGCGCAGCGCATCAATCAACACCAGCCCCAAACGACCCGGCTCGATGTCTCCTGAGGCCGATGACAACTCAGCACTGGTACCCACCGCCACCACCAAGATCGCGACCAAGAACGACACAGCGTCAACCACCGGCTCCCAAATGCGGACCCGTTCGCCATCGCCAATTTCGGTTGTCACCGGCACCACGGCTGCCAGCAGCACCACCCAGCTGGCAAGACCAAGCCACAGGTTGATCTGCACGCCGCTCGCCCACAGCGCAGCCGCGCACACCGCCGCCACGCCAAACAGACCACGCTGCCAGCGCGGCATACGCCAGCCCGGGCGATCCATGCGATGCCGACTCAGCCACAACATGGTCAACACCAGGGTCAACACCGGCAAGCGCAGCAGCAGGGTTCCAATCTCGCGCCATCGGTTTTCCCCTTGGAGCAGCAAAGGAAAGTACGGGTCTTGGGTTGGCACCCACCACACCAAGAAGCCAAACAGCCACAGCGCCGTGGCGGTCAGCATCAAGCCGCGGGCCCCGGCTGGCGCCAGTGCATTGGTTGCCAGTACCACCAAGCCGAGGCTCAAAGCCACAGCCAGCAAGCCGTCGGCAGGGCCGCCGATTTCCTGCCACAAGATCGCCACCAACCACATGCCAGCCGAATAGGCCCAGGCTGGATTCAAGTGGCGCCAGCGAACGAACGGCCACGCGCAAGCCACACCGATTGCTGCCATCGCCATACAATTGGACGGGGCGAGGCCAAGGATCCAGCAACCACAGCCGAGTAGGCCCCCCAACAGACTGGCCCACACCAAAGGTGCGCGCTTGCACAAAGAAGCCGCCGGCACCACAAACAGTACGAAAATCGGCACTAGCGCCGCAGTTCCCAGGAAAGGCCAGGCCGGCCAGGTGGCCAGCAACACGAGCAGCGGCACAATCGCACGTGGTGTGATCAGGCCGTACACCTCTTCACGCAGGTCGTAAGCCGCATCGCGCCCGAACATCAATAGCGACTGCCGGAAACGCGGCTTCAGCCGCATGCGGTAGCGCGTGGTGGTTCCAATCGGGTCGTCGCGGCGCGCCGCCACTAGGCCGGTGATGCTCAGCGCCAACGACAGCAACAAAGACCAGATCAGCGGCGCACAGGCCGTGCTCAGGGCTGGAACCAAGGTCTGCAGGCTTTGCGGCGTGGCTACTAAGGGAATCAGCAAGCTCGCCGTAGCACCAAGCCCCAGTGCGATCGTGCGCACCGCATTGTCGGCAAGGCTCTCCGGCTGGCGCGTGGTGCACAGCATACCCACCAGCCCCACGCCTGAGGCGATGACCGCCGGAACCACCACCCACCATACCAAACTAGGCCAACCCGAGGCCCAGGGCCCCGTGACCACGGCCAGCGCCAAGGGGGTAATCGCTAGGGCGAGACCGCCGAGGGCTGTCCAACGCCACAGCGCGCGTGAGGTCATGAGTTGCGGGGCGATGCCAAAGCCGACCAAAGCAGTCTGGGTTACTGCCAACAGGGCCTCGAAACCAAACCAGTCGACATGTGCCGTGGCCACCAGGCTGGCCGTATCCACGTCACTACGGTTGAGCGTTGCATGCACCACCACCAGGATCGAAATGACACCCAAACCAGCGCTCACAGCCCACCGCCTGCCGCTGCCGAGCACGGCCAGCACAGGCCAGGCGGCGAGGCTCCACAACAGCAGGAACACCGGCACCAACTGCTCACGTCCGGTGCCTGGGATCACCAAGCTGAGGACTAGCCCAACCGTTGGAAGCCCCATCGCGGTCACGGCTTGCAAGGTTCCGCGAGAACCGCCCGCCATCGCCAGTAGGATCCCGGTAACCGCAATCGCCATCAGGCTCGGGCCCCAAGCAAGGCCACCGTACCAAGTTACACCCAACGCGATGACGGTCAGCCCAGCCCCAACCACAATCGCAGAGCCACGCTTACCAAAACGCTCGTAGCCATAATGGATGCTCAAACCCAGGGCAACCTGCCCCAACATGGCTAGCGCATAGACCCCCTGCAGGTGTCGGAGCAATCCGCCCCACACCGCCACAACTGCAAGTACGTAGAGGCCCAAAGCCAGCACAGCCCATCCTCTGATGCATAGCACCGTGTAGACCGGCGTGAATCGCTCAACGCACAGCCCTGACAGCAGTAACGGCAGTGCAATATCTTACTTAAGCGGTGTTCGCTTTCGTGCGGTGCATGGTTCTGAATCCGTGTTGGGTCTGCTGTGGACAGGGCCTCCGGATACACCAGCATGTGCGGCTCTTCTGACACCGGGGCAAGAGCATCCATGGCCGTTTGCACGGCGTCCGTTTTGGGGACAAAGCTTTGACGACTGATTCAGCTGTGACCAACGAAGATACCGACCAAGAATCCAGCCCCGCTGACGAACCCGTTCGGCGCATTCTGACCCTGCGCGCCATCCTGGTTGGCCTCGGCCTCACGGTGCTCATGGGCTGGGTCATTCCCTGGAATGACTGGACGCTCGGCAACACCCTCCTTTACAACAACTTCATGCCGCCTGCCGTCAGCATCGTTCTGCTGGTGTTTGGGCTCGCCATCAACCCCCTGCTCGGCCGCTTCCGCCTGCATCGCGGCGAGATGGTGGTCATCACGGTGATGCTGCTCGGTCTCGGTGGCGTGGTGTCCAGCGGCCTAAACCGCTACCTGCCTACGGTCATCGGCACCAGCTCCAACGTGTTGGCCACCAGCGCTTCACTCGAACCGCTGCAAGTCCGTCTCACGGAAGAAGAACGCGCCGAACTCCAGAAGACTTTCGAAGCCGGTATTGCCCAAGACTTGGCGATTCGCGACAAAAATGGCGACCAAGTGCTTAGTGCTGACGAGTTTCTCGGTGGCGCTGGCGCTTTTGCCAAAGCCGACACCGACAATAGCGGCGGCGTTGATCATGCTGAACTGGTGGTCTTCGAATTGGAGCGCGACCCCAACTTGGTGCCCGAGTGGCGCTGGCCGGTTGACCCCTCGCTCTACGTCGGCATGCCTGAAAACGGGCCGGTCCGCAATGACGACCCCGAATTCCAGCACGTTGTCCAGTCCTATAACTCGGGCTTTGGTGAAGAGGCGAATCTACGCCGCGTAGCCCACCGTCGCCAGGTCACTTGGACCGAACTGCCGGCCAAAACTGATTTCGAAGGCGAGGCCCTGGGTGGCCGCATTGCCACCGAGCAGCGCCGCGCGGGCGAGAACTTCCTTGATCTCGATGATCCTGACACCGGTGCCCACATGGTGGGCCTGCGTGCCGGCGAAGCCGCTGCACGCCCGGCCGACCGCAACTACACGGTGGCTGATGGCGACTCGTGGGGCAGCATCGCACAGGTCCAATATGGCGACGCGGCCCATGGCGACCTGCTAGCGCGCTATAATATGGCCAATGCCGAGATTGCGCCCAGTGCCGGCGCGGTGATCGATGTCCCTGATCTCCTCGTGGTCACCAATGTTGAGCCGCCACCAGTGCCCTGGTACGCATGGTGGGGCCATCTCTGGGCCTGGGCTCCGCTCCTGTTCGGCGCCTTTGTCGCCATGATTGCGATCGCCGGCTTGGTCCGGAAGCAGTGGATGGACAACGAGCGCCTGCCGTACCCGATTGCAGCCGTAACCCTGTCATTCATGGAAGATCCGGAGAAGGGCAAGCGCTTCGCGAGCCTGTTCCGCGATAAGGGCTTCTGGATCGCGCTCGTGGTTGCTGGCGGCATCATTACCTGGAATGGCCTGGCTAGCTACGGCCTCGTCCCGATTGGGATAAAAACCACTTTGTCGCTAACCGGCGAAGGCAAGCCCTTCAGCGGCCACCCTTGGAATATGGTTCTCAGCGGCTGGACGGTCTTCAACTGGAAGATCTTCTTCTCAATCGTGGCCCTAACCTTCTTCCTGTCATTGGAGTTGAGCTTCTCGATCTGGTTCTTCTTCCTGCTCGCTAACTTTGGCACCATGTTCTTGCGCCTCGGCGGTGTGCCGGTTGAAGGCCAATACATTGGCCAGGCCTCGGCTGGCGGCTTCTTTACCATGTGCGCACTGATCGTGTGGGTGGGGCGGCAGTACTACTGGAAGGTCATTCAAGCCTCATTTGGTCTGTCAAAGGATGCCGACGCGCGCAACGCGGTCCCCTTCTTCTGGGCCCTGATTGCCGGTTCGCTGCTCATGGTTGTATTCTTCGTTGGTCGCGGCACCCCGGTTGGCGCTGCGGTTCTCGCCGTTGTCATGATGCTCGGCTTCCTGCTCGTATTGGCTCGCATCGTGGCCGAGGCTGGCGTGCCCTTCCTGCAGTTGCCAATGGCCACCTGGTTCAACGCCAACTTGTTCATTGCCCTGGGCTTCTCGATTCCGGTAGGCGCCATGATGCCCCTCACCTTGATCGGCATCACGCTCATGGCCGACCCGCGCGAGGCACTGCTGCCCTACGCTGTTAATGCCGGCTACCTCGGCGGTAAGGTCAAGGCGCCTCAGCGTCGCCTCAGCGGCCTGATGCTCACTGCTGTCTGTGTTGGCTGTGTGGTCGCCTTCGGCTCTATGGTCTACTTCGCCTACACCTCCGGTGGTGCCGGTAACGATGGCTGGGCTGCCCGCCTGCTGGCGCGCGACGGTTTTGAGATGGTGTCAAACGGCCTGCAAGACAACGCGACTCCCAAGGGCGTGGCGCAAGCAGCAGGCGAGCGAACCAGCTCGCTCTGGGCCTATGGGATTGGCGCCGCCATCGTTGCGGCCCTGGGTACCGCGCGCTTCCTGTTTGCGGCCTGGCCCCTGCACCCCCTCGGTTTTGTCACCATGGTGACCTATCCGACCGGCCAAATCTGGTTCAGCATCATGGTTGGCTGGATGCTCAAGCTGCTGGTCATGCGCTATGGTGGCTCGGGGCTCTACGCCAAGTTGAAGCCGGCTGCGATTGGCCTGATTGCTGGTGAAGCCCTGGCTGCCACTGGCTTCATGCTCGCCAAGATCATTGGTGAAGTGTTCTTCGATGTGTCCCTCGATCCGTTCCAGGCGCTTCCAGGCTGATGTCGGAACTGCTCGCTGTCCACGGAATCGAGTGCCGCGTCCCTGGCGAATGGGATGTCGCCGTCAACAAGGGCGACTGGGAGGCTGGAACCATGGTTCT
>JAQIBG010000029.1 GCA_027859175.1 Planctomycetota bacterium
AGCCAGGGGACAGCCAGGGGACAGCCAAGGACAGCCACCAGCGCTTAGCGCAAAGCTCTACCAACCCGGAGCGGGTATCGGGGAACTAGCCCCGTGCCTAAGCCTGCCTGCAGGCGTCCTACGACCCAGGACCCAGGACCTATCCCTGCGTATCGGGGCGCTAACCCCGCGCCCAAGCCTGCTTGCAGGCGTCCCACTACCTAGGACCCAGGACCTATTCCGCTAGCCCCGTGCCCAAGCCTGCCTGCAGGCGTCCTATGACCTATGACCTATGACCTACCCTCACGCGCTACGGCTCTCGCGTGTAGATGCCGATCAGCAGCGTCAGCAGAAGGATGCGGATGTCCTGCCACAGCGACCAGTTGGAGATGTACTCGAGGTCGTAGTCAACCCGGCGCTGCATCGCGGTGGTGCTCCGGGTGCGGCCGCGGGCGCCGGAGATCTGCGCCAGGCCGGTGATGCCCGGCTTCACGTAGTGCCGTCGCATGAGCTCCTGGATCGCATCGCGGTATTGCCGGTTGTGGTCAACCGCGTGTGGGCGCGGCCCCACCAGCGACATGTCACCCCGCAACACGTTGATCAGCTGTGGCAGCTCATCTATCGACAGACGGCGTAACCAGCGGCCAGGCCCGGTGATACGCACGTCGTTCTCTTGGGCCTGGGCAAACTCCGTTGGCTCGAACTCAGTGTCGCCCTTGGCACCGTCAGCACTGATCTTACGCAGCCGGCGGGTGGTTTCACCCGGGCCATCAGCCGCCACCGGCAGCTTCGGCTTGGCCACATCGCCATGACGCATGGTTCGCAACTTGTAGCACTGAAACACGCGCCCACCGAGCCCATGCCGGGGCTGCACAAAAAACACCGGCCCCGGCGAGCTGAGCTTGATCAGCACCGCCGCCAACGCCACCACCGGCGCCGCCACCAGCAACATCAGGCTGCCTAAAATCTTATCTTCGAGCCACTTGATCATCACCGCGCGCTCGCCCAGCGGCGAGGCGCTCAGATCCAACAGCGGCCGGCCAGCCATATCCTCAGAGCGGAAGGCGTACACCGGCAGCCCGCTAAAATCGGGGGCAAACTGCAAGGTCACCGGATGCGCCCGCAGGGCCTCCAGCGCCCGCCGCATCAAGCCCTCATCACCGGGCGACGAAGCCAAGATCACCCGATCTGGCTGCAGAATGCGCACCACCTGCTCGAGCGATTCCAATGGCCGCACAATCAAACGCCGATCCCGCGAGTCGGTCACCGGGAAGCTCGGATGCTCGCCGCTGCCCTCCACAAAGTCGCAGGCCATGCCCACCACGGCCAAGCCCAGCCACGGGTTCTCATCAAGATGCTTGGCCACCTTCATGCACTCATCAGCCGGCCCCGCCAGCACCACCCACTCACTGCCCCCCATCTCATGAATGCGCTGCCGCCACCGGAACACCAGCATCCGCACCAACACCATCAACAAGGGCCACGCCACAAAGCTCGACAGCAAAACCGCTCGCGACAGGAACCCACCCGTCTTGGTCACAAAGGCCAGCATGGTAACGAAGGCAATCGTCATCAGCGTGCCGCCCGCCACCGGCTCCACCCAACGGGTGAACTTGGGGCTCCGCATCGTGGTGTAAGCACCTGCAAGCTGGAGACATAACGCACCCGCCGGCAAGGTCACCAACACTGCCAGCCAATCACCCGGACGTGGCGGCAAAGAATGCCAACGGGCCCAGCCCGACACCAGAAAGCACATAGCCAGCAAGGCTGGATCGCTCAAGGCGACCAAGGTGGTCAGCAGGTAAGTCCGTTGATGGCTGCGCTTCAATCTGTCTCCCAAACTCGAAACAGTGAGGTCACGCCTGCGATGTTCGCAGCCAGGATCAGCAACGCAAGGTGGCCGCAACAAAAGACGTAGGGCTACGTCGCGCAGCCTTTACAGCGACCTTACAGGGCAGAAAGTGCTTCACACACAAGGACATGCGCCCATAATCGGATGAGATTGCCCTTAGGGTAATCGATGTCATTCGATCACGGATTTGATCATTGCGACTCTTGAGGCACCCCATGACGAGCTTATCGCCCGCAACACTCCTGGCTCCGCGCTGGCATCGCCTGCTGCTCGCGCTGATCCTGTGCTGCACTGCCCCCGCCCTGCTCCACGCTGCCCAGCGCAGCGTCAGCTGGAACGCCGCCACTTACAGCGTTGATGAAAACGCCGGCGGCATCACCGTGCGCCTCATCGTTGACCGCAGCGGTGGCGCGGTTGACGTCCACTGGCAAACCGTCAATGAGTCGGCCACGGCCGGCACCGATTTCGTGGCTGGCTCCGGTATCGCCACCGTGTCCGGCGGCAGCGCGAGCAACTTTGCAGAAGTAACTGTCATCATCAGCGACAATGCCCTCAATGACGGCGACCGCACCTTTGGCCTGCAAATTACCCAAATTGTGAACGGCAACTGGGGCACCCCGAATTACGCACGCGTCACCATTGTTGATGATGACACCGGCGCTGCACCCCCGCCTACAGACGTCAACAACGGCCTAGGCGCTTATTGGAGCTTTGAAAACGTCGACAAGAAGAACGTGACCGACGACAGCGGCAATGGCAACACCGGCAAGCTCAACCAAGACAGCCTCGTTGTCCCCGATGCTATCAAAGGCGACAGCGCGCTGTCTCTGTCGGGCGACCGCACCAGCATGGAAGTCAACGCCAGTTCCAGCCTGCAACTGCAAACCTACACTATCGCCGGCTGGGTTCGCACCGACTTCGACGCCGCTGCCACGGAGTCAAAAGTCCTGATCGCGCGTTATGGCAACACCAACACCTGGGATTACGTCGGCGGCTTCAACTACGGCGGCACCGGCACCTTCGTGGATGGCGAGTTTGTATTTCTGACGCGAAACTTGTTTTCCAGCCTGCCAGGCGGCGTGAGCACCGCGCTCAACAGCGGCGTCAGCCTAGCAGACGGCCAATGGCACCACATCGCCGTAACCGTGCAGCAATTTGGCCCCGGAAGGCTGTATGTAGACGGCACCCTCGTCGATTCCGTCCCCTTCCTGTTCCTGCTGCAACCGAGCAACGTAGACACCATAATTGGCAACCTACAGAAGAACGATCGCAACTATGCGCTCGATGGCTCGGTAGATGATCTTCGGATATACAACCGTGCGATTAGCGAAGATGAGGTCCTTGACCTTTCAATGCCCGACCCGGCGATCCACCTGACGCTTGATCAGGTATTAACCGACAGCTCCGGCCAACAGTACGTCGAAGACCAAATGGGGAACGCCATCGGCCTCGTCGAAGGAGCCCAGCACGTGCCCGCTCAAGACAACGGCGGCGCCCTTTACTTCAACGGTGCAGGCGCTCGCGTCGAATTGACCGACAGTCCCAAGCTGCACCTTCAAGGCGACATCACGATGGCCGCATGGGTCATTCCCAGCAGCGCACCTGGAAGCGTTTACGACATTCGAAATGTCCTCGGTGCGGGCTATGTAAAACAGGCCTCCAGCGCCGACTCAGGCGAAACTTTCCTGCGCATGACCCCAAGCGGAATCGAAGGTGGCGCATGGATGCCGGGGAACACCGACAAGAGCTCGGCCCCCGTCCCCTATCGTCAGCTCTCGTTTGTTGTCAGCACCTACAGCAGCATTGATCAGATGTGGCGCCTGTATGTCGATGGCGCCCTGATCGCTAGCACCCAGGGCACACAGGGTGCCGTATGGGTCAATGGCATGCGGTGGGGCGTCGGTGGTCGTGCTCTTTCAAATCCTGGCGATCCGATCGGCCCCTCTGCCCAAGACATTTATCGGTCATACACCGGCATCATTGACGATGTCCGCCTCTTCAGTTCGACGCTACGCGCCCCGCAAATCGGCAAGCTATTCCGGGATGGTATTGCACCGCTATCGCCCGTTGTTGAAAAGGTCACCGCCCCTTCGGTGGTTTATTGGAATGCCGACTACAGCCTCGGTGAATATGAGATCGCCGATCTCGACGCGCTTGTTCTTGATGACGGAAAACAACCATGGAGCGTTTCCTTAGCCGCAACTGGCCCAGGAGCCGCGACATTTACGCCGCCAGGATCAGTCCCAACAAAAGTCACATTCAGCCTGCCCGGCTCCTACGACGTCGCTGTTAGCGCAAGCAACACCGCGGGATCCACCTCGCTAACCACCGGCATCACGGCCAAAGAAGTGCCAGTTGTTGACGCCAACGGGGGCACACATTCCTGGGAAGCAGAAAACTTCGCAGACAATCTCCCTGGCGCCAACCCAGCCTGGACTGGGTGGCAGGCAAGCACCGACATCCCAGGCACCAATGGAGATGCCATGGTTGTGCCGGCCCAGGGCCTGAACCGCTACGACACCCTGTCTGGCCCTGCACTGCTCTACTTCCTCCATGTGAGCACCCCCGGGCGCTATCGCGTCGACGCACGCATGTTCGGCGTCGACCACTACAGTGACTCGATCCATCTAGCCCTTGACGGCCAGGCACTGACCTTTGGTCGCTACGGCTTGGAGCTGGATGTATTTGACGAGTGGCATCAGCAGGCCCTCTTTGAGCGCAATTATGTTGAAATCGACCTCCCCACGATCGGAGCCATCGTCCCTCTTCAGGCGTACATGCGTGAAGACGAAACCTATCTCGACTCCCTCCGCATTGTTCATGAGAGCAATTGGGACTCAGTCTATGGGGTCTACGTTGAAACCGGTGGCCAGCTCGTCTTTGAGGCCGAAGGCTACCACCGCGAAAAGGTGCCCCATACCCACAATCGCTGGGTCCCGGTCAATGATGGGTCTGCCAGCTCACGGCAGTACATGACCGTCCCCACTCAGAGTGTACTCAACCTCAGCGGTTCGCTTGGGGGCCCCTACCTCGGATATAACGTGCGCGTCACAACCCCCGGTCGCTATCAAGTAAGCGTTCGACTCCGGAGCACCAGCTACCTCGATGATTCGATCCAGCTTGGCGTGGATGGCGTCTGCGCCACCAATGGACCTGAATACTTTGGGCTCTCACCTGTGACTCGGATCGATGACTGGGATTGGAGTGCAAGCCTCCGCGGCGAGGATGTCTACCTCGACCTAACGGCCGGCAACCATGTGATCGATGTGTGGATGCGCGAAAGCAATACCGACCTTGATCAAATCGAGCTAATCATCACCCCGGTCGCGCCCAACTGAGACCCGCTTCTCAGGTTGCGCTAACGCAGCAATGGCGGCTAGCATCGTCGTGCCGAGATGACCGCTGCCTTACACGCAGGGCACTTAAGCACCGGTGCATACAGGCCTTACCGACCGCGCCACTTTTTTGCGGCCAAAACCTGAGAGCAGCCATGCTCAGCGCATGAGCGCGCCGGGCATGACTGTGGCCAGGAGCAATGCCTCAGATGCAGTTCTGGCATTGTTCGATCAGGCGCTGGTCTCCGGCACAAGCTTTCTGATGCTCATCGCATCAGCGAGACTGATGCCGACAGAAGAGTTTGGCCGCCTGTTCCTCGCGTGGACGGCAATCCTGTTTGGAGGCATGGTCCAACAGGCCCTGCTTCTTCAGCCTCTCGCCGCCCTGTACGCTGAGATAGATGCAAAATCGCAGCCCAGCTACCTCTACGACCTGGATCAACTCCATCGCAAAGTTCTCATCTTCTTTGTCCTCGCTTCGGCTGCCTTGATGGCCGCAGAAGTCCCAGCCTACATATCAGCAGCCGTCCTATTAAGCCCGCTCCGGGCAGGCGCCGAATTCCATCGCCGTGCTGCATACGTATGCCACCAATCAGCCAATGCCCTAAAGATTGACTCAGCATCGTGGGCGCCTGTGCTTTGCCTTGCCGCCTACGGCATGGTCTCTGGCACTAGCATCACCGCCGAAGTGCCCCTGCTGGCAATGGCGGGCGCCTCACTACTCGGATGGATTGCGGGAATCTGCACCCACGCCAGAACAAGGCCACAGCACACCCATGACCGCGCCTACACGCGGGCACAACACTGGATATTCGGCAAGTGGGTTCTTCTCGGCAGCGTGTCGACCTACGCCGCATCACAACTCTTGCCATTTTTCATTGCTGGCCTTCTCGGCCTTGTCGAGGTGGCCGCCTTTGGTGCAGCCCGCAGTATCATCGGCGCCACCCACGTAATCATGGCCGGCCTTGATGCCTACGGCACCCCTCGGGCTCGAAGCGCCTACCTCAACGGAGGGTGGCCCGCCCTACTGCGACTCACAACATTTATCGGCCTTGCCTACGCCCTTACCATTACCCCAATTCTAGTCCTCTGTGCGTTCGCCGCACCCTACGTCCTCAGCTATCTCATTGGCCCCGAATACATCGGCTTCGCATGGGTACTCCAAGCAGTCAGCGCCATCTACGCCTTCACCGCCGCGCAACGCCTCCTCAACCTCATCCTCAATGCCCTCAAAGAACCTCGTGTCGGAGCCGTCGCGTATGTTCTTGTCGCGCTACTCTCCGTTACGCTCAGCTATCCGGTGATTCAGGCTTGGGGTCTCCATGGCGCGGTAGCAATTCTCGCAGGCAACAGTATCCTGGCCTTAGTGATCTGCCTGGGTGGCGTAGCCTACATACGCCGGCGATCACGATCCCAGCCTGTGGCCCACCCCGCCATTTAGTCGATAAAGGCCCTCTATAGAAATGGTCGCTTCCGCACGCATACAGGCCCACCAGCCAAGTGAGACTCACTGATGCCGAGCATCACCCTCTTGTATGGGCAGTGGGGCACCAACATCGGCAACGCCTTTTTCAACGTGGGCGGCACCTACATTCTGCAAACCGCTTTTCCGAATGCCAAGCTGTCATTCATCTCTGATGTTGCCAATCACTTGCTACCCTGGGCGCAACAAGGCAGCAAAAAGGTGAGTCACGATGCTGAAATTCAATCGCGCCTCAAAACTGACTACCTTGTCCTTCAGGGCCCCATCTTCAGCCCTCAAATTAACCGCATCTATGGCGACGTAATTGCCAAGCTGCGAGCCCAAGGCACCCGAATCATCCTACTCTCCGTCGGCATGAACACCTACAGCCCCGAAGAAATCGCTGCGGGCAAACGATTCCTCGCCAATACAGACCCCGTCTTCATGGTCACGCGTGACACGCCAACCTACGAAGCGTTCAAACAGGATGTCGCCAACATCCACTGTGGCATTGATTCGGCCTTCTTCTGCCCGAGGGCCTATACCCCTGCATCCATGCCGGCGCCCTTCTTCTGCATGGCCTGCGACCAGACAGCGGAACCGCGATTGCTTTCCACCGCTGGGCACGCACAGCCCAGCGACCGCACGGTTAAACTCGGTGCCAACACCTACACCCTTCGGCAAGCATCGAAAACACAACGATGGCTACGATCGCATTCACGCGCCACCAAGCTTCTCCACAGCCTCTGGCCACAGCGATTGCCATCACAGATGGGTGATTTCGCGATCATTCGCCCCGTCCACAAAACAAACCCAATGATCCGATCTTGGGTCTACCGCAACCCGCAGACACATGCCTCCGACGAACCGTACTCGTACCTGACCCTATACAGCAACGCTGCGCTAACGATCACCGATCGAGTGCATGCGGCGGTAGCGACGCTTGCATACGGTAGGCCCGCGATTTTCCTCGGTGCCACAAAGCGGTCAGCCCTACTCGACCGCGTTGCAACCAAGACCGACGATACGCTCACCCTCAACCCGACTTCACTCCTCGAAATGCAGAATGCCGAAATCGATTTCATAAGAGGTCAAAGGGTCGACTAAAGGGTAATGGTCAATTCCTCAATACACGCCAAGCCACAGGAAGCACGCCTCCCAGCCCTAGGCCTGGAGCACCTACTTTTTCTCTTGTCCATCTCGTTTGCGCTCTTGGGAGTGTTAGGTCGCCACTCATTTCAGGATCAAATTGGAGGCATCCGCTATGCTCCACACTACTTTGCCCTGGCGGCCATCGCAGTTTTAACACTTAAGCATGCCATTTGGGGCAGCCCGAGCCTACTCTTCACTATCAAACTAGACCACCTTGCGCCAACTGCAGCACTTGCCGCACTAATTGCCATTGGCACAACAGCGCGCCACATATCGGACCCCGGTGCCGCATCTTTCCGGCCGCACCTGATCAGCATTACGGGATTCGCCCTCGCCATCGGATTTCTGTCACACGTTAAGTGTAGGACCCTCACTGCGTATCTCTTCATGGGAGCAGGAGCACTCGCTGCAGGAATTGCCCTAATTGGATTCCTCCAAGGAGAGGCATCAACACACGAGTACCTATTTCTCATCGTGCCACTATGCGTCCCGCTGCTAACAAGTCGGCGCACACCGTTTGTGCTCATGGGACTTTTGTGGATCGCCTTCTGGGGCATCTGCGGACTCAAAAACACGACCTTTATCATCTGCGTCGCAACCCTGACGCTTGCCCTCACACTTCGTACCGCCCAACGAAGACCAATCGGCAAGTGGACACTACTGGCCATACTCCCCACATGCCTCCTCATTCCAAACATCCTCACACAAGCCCTCGAAACCCTGCGCGCGAACATACCCGGATTCTCGTCTGGAAACACATCTGTGCGCCAGTTTTTTTACCGGGAATTGCTAACTCGATTCAAAGAGAGCCCATTTACAGGCACTGTCTTCAGCGAGTCACCCGTGATGATCTACCCATATGATTACATTCACGGACATCACCCACTACTCCCAAGCCATAGCGACCTCCTCGACATACTTGCCCACGGAGGGCTTCTCGCTGCCACAGTATTCGCCGCTATATTGTGGCAAACAACGCGCAGCGGACTCAGGCTCCTCGACCAAACCACCGAAGGACGAAGGAACTTACATTGGGAGTATGCGGCAACCGCCTGCGCATGTGGAATTATCCAGATGGCATTTAACCCCGTCCTTCACCTACCTGCCAATGGAATGCTTTTTTGGTTTGTCGCTGGATGCCTCATAGTGTTTAGTTCGGATCTGAATCAAAGATCGGCAAGCCAAGTATGATCCAATCCATAACCGTCGTCACCTGCACCATGAATTCTCAAGACACACTTGATAGATGCATAGATTCAGTCACCAATCAGATTGCCGTAGCAGCAGAACATCTAATAATCGACGGAGGATCCAGCGACAACACCATAGCCATAGCAAAATCCAGAGACCTACGATACCTAAGCGAACCTGATGATGGGATCTATGACGCCTTCAACAAGGGCATCCGCAATGCCTCCGGTGACGCCATCATGTTCCTAGGCAGCGACGACGTGTTCGCCCACAACAAGGTCCTCACAGAAGCCGTGTCAGCCCTTGAAGAGGACGGAAGCGACCTCGTTCACGCTCAGATGAGACTTATCAGAAACGAAAAAGCACAACTCGTCGGCCGTCCGGTCTCTTCGCAAGCAGAATTGCTGAAAAGAATGACAATCGCGCACCCCACACTCTGTGCGCGTCGCCAGGTATTCGAACAGTTCGGCGACTTTGACACCAGCTATCGCATTGCAGCAGACTATGACTTTTGCCTGCGCATCTGGGATAAAGTAAGCATCAGCTTTCGGCCAACGGTCTGGATCGAAATGGCGCATGGCGGAATCAGCACCTCGCGCCCAAGCCTGAGCCTCAAGGAAGCGCGACGAACTCAGATCTGCCACGGGCGCCCGCCCTGGGTTGCCACCGCGGGCATGCTAGAAGCACGTCTCCGTTTCTTCCTACGGCACCATTACTGACCCATGCGCATTCTTGTCGCCCACCACCGCTACCAAAGCGCCCTCCCCTCGGGCGAAAATGCCGTTGTAGACCGCGAAGCAGAACTGCTCACCAGCGCAGGCCATCATGTCATTCGTATGGAAACACACGCCGACGACCTCATTCGACGAGGCTGGCGCTGTCAGTTAGATGTCGCGTGCAAGTTGGCCGGGGCCAGATTCTCACGGCAGGACTTCGCACAGAGAATCGCCGTAATCGCCCCAGACATCGTCCATATTCACAATCCATGGCCTACCTTCACATTCGAACTCGCCCTTGCAGCCAAGCTTCAACACGTGCCATGCGTTCAGACACTTCATAACTATAGGCTGATTGCCACCGACAGTCACTGGATACGAGACAGAAAAGCACAACGTCCACAATCCAACAGCGACCAAGCGCACCTACGCCGTCTCGGCACGGATCACGGTGGTGGGCTCAGAAATCACCTCTATACCCACGCTCTCAAGCAGTGGTGGACAAACAATGCGCCCAATCTCTGCACCGATCGCTTTATTTGCCTAACAGAATTTCAGCGCCGCCAGATTACCGCCGCAGGAGTTCTGAAAAACAAAATAGTCATTAAGCCCAACTTCCTCCAGGTAAACGAACTGATCGATGCCCCGCTAGGAAACTCGGCCATATTCGTTGGACGCCTCGATGACACGAAGGGAATCCGCGAATTGATTGCCAACTGGGACGCAACGAGCATTCCGCTATCGGTTGTTGGCGACGGCCCACTCCGGTCCTCATTACCAAACAAATCCGGCATCACTTACCATGGAAGGATACCGCTGAAGCAGGTGCTGTACCACATGGCCCGCTCACGATTCCTGGTCATGAATTCACAGGTCTACGAAGGGTTCCCTCTGACCATAATTGAAGCGCTCGCCTCAGGCATCCCCACACTCGCACCGCACATGGGCGGCCCCCAAGATATAATTGAACAGGGCCGAACCGGCCGCACCTTTGTCCCAGGAGACTGGCGCAACATGAAGAGTCAGGCACTAAGGCTGTGGCAAGAAGCACCCAATCTCCGTGCGCATTGCCGAGAGACCTTCCTGTCTCAATACACTCCGCAGGCCAACTTACGACAGCTTGAAGCCATCTACCGGTCCGTCCTCCAATAATCATGAGACGCCGCATTTATCTTCGAGAATTACTCTGGACGCATGGCCTGCGGGCTGGAGTCAACAGCGTATTAAGGCATGAACGCACAGCCGGCTATGCCTGTTTCGCAAACGCACACATGTGCGGCGAAGCAACACAAGACGCAGACCTTTATGCCGCAATGCGCGCCGCCACCTGGGTTTTCCCCGATGGTGCCCCAGTGGCACTTATGCAACGCGTCCTTCGCACCGGCACACATCACCGAGTAAGCGGACCAGATTTCACGCTGAGCATCCTGAAGGCCTGCGCTCAAGAGCAGCTTCCCGTATTCTTTTTTGGAGGAACCGCCGATGCACTCCAACAACTCCACCGCACCCTCGCAAGAACACTCCCGAGCTTGCCAATTGCCGGCCATCTGAGTCCGCGCTTTGCACACTGGAGCACCCAGGAAGAACATGAGCAGGCTCGAATCATCGCAGAGAGCGGGGCCCGAATCTGCTTCGTTGGCCTTGGATGTCCAAAACAGGAAAAATGGATGTTCCGCAATGCGGCCGCAACACACACAATGTGCTTGGGCATCGGAGCCGCTATACCGATGCTCGCTGGCCAAACGCCCCGTGCGCCTAAGTGGGTTCGTCAATTCCACAGTGAATGGCTTTACCGCTGGCAGCAAGAACCAGCCCGACTGACGCGCCGGTACACCCAGGGTAACTTGAATTTTGCCAAGGCCGCCTGGGACGAATTACGCCGTGGAATCACGACAACGTGAGCCCTCTATAACCGCACTATTTTGAGCGCCCGAGTACCGCTTCCACACATTGGTAGACGCGGTTAACCCGATGCACCCAGCGTTGCCGGTTAACGATCGAATCACAAGCCGCCTGCGAGGCAGCAGCCCATACCTCATCGTTTTTTATAAGCAGAAGGGCTTCAGCGGCCCACCGTTTAATAGTGGTCCGCAATTCCACAACACCAACCAGCGCCCCACCACCATTCTCAAGAATCGCAGAAGCACCCTGGTGGTCAAATGCGAGGCATGGCGTGCCGCATGCCATTGCTTCCAGCAACACATTGCCTGAGGTATCTCTGTAGCTGGTAAACCAGAATTGATGAGCTGAGTCATATAAATCTGGCAAGGCCTCCTTCTCCACTTTGCCAGTTATCTCCACGCCCTCTAGACCCATTGACCTCTTCTTCGCCCAACGACGCAATTCGCGCTCTCTGTCAGAGCTCACACCTACCATCATTAGACTCCAAGATGGGCCCGCCGCTTTTCTGACGACCGCAAATGCAAGAAGTGCAAATTCCGGATTCTTATAGCAAGCTCCGCTACCCACCCAGAGGATGCGGCGCGCACGTGCTGGCAGTGAACGCACGCGGCTATTCACAACATCAATACCTGCCTCCAGGCATTGCAGCACCTCTCCGCGAACCGGGACGGACCGTAGCCACGCCATGCTATCCTGGTTGGCACCCACCACCACCGCCGCCCGAGACGCACAAGCGCGCGGCAAACGCGCCCACCTTGAACGCCGATTCAAAAGACTCCGCACGCGCTCTCTGACCGTTCCAACAGAAAGCCCCTGGACAGCCATAAGAGTGCGATCGGCATCCTGAAACCCACCAATCGGCCCCCAGACAAACGGAACAGGCAGTCGCCACAAATGGCCTGGAACTCGAAATCCATTCATGGTTAGATGATGGACCACGTCGAAGGAGTCCTCGGCGCACAGGGCGCGGGCGCGCAAATATGCCTGCCTCTGCCAAGACATATAATGGAGATACAGACCCAGAGCGCCAAAGCGTTGCTTGGCCTGCCTGGAAATTGCGCCGACGTCCAAAAACACCCATTTGACACCAAGCGAACCATGTTGGTGCTCCCAACGAGCCACCTCTTCAGCAAAAGCAACCTGGGTTAATACGGTCACATCATATCGCTTAGCAAGGCAAGATACCCAATTCCAACCAACGCCGGGCTCGCTACCACGCCCTGGCACACACGCATACGCTGAAACCAATAGTCGAAGCATTCCAGGACCCCTCAGTGCAGAGATTCGCGCCCAAGGTGACCCTAGCGCCACCCCCAATCAGAAGCTAGATTTTGGTTGCCCAGGAGACATCATTCAAGCACTGGAAACCAAAGGTCATCATGCCTAGCGCGCAAGAACAACAAGGCATCACGATAAGTGACCTCGCCTCCTGCATGCTCCGCCATCGCAAACTCGCGCTGGCCGCTGCCTTTGCGGTGGCCGTTTTCACCCTCCTCGTCACCCTCCGCATGACCCCGCTCTACGAGGCGGAGGCAACGCTTGCCGTAGAGCCACGTAGCAAGGGTTTTGATTTCCAAGTCGACCCAACCACTGGCGGGATTGAATTCAGCTTCCTGAATACCATCCGTGACAAGCTCAGCGCACGACAAGTCATTGAAGCAGCACTGGGAAACAGCGGACTCCTCCACCTAGCTCCCTATACTGACCACCCAAACCCTACAGCACTGGCCACTTCTCGCTTGAGTGTTAAGACGAGCCGAGACTCGCTCTCCCTCAAGGTTTTCTTTCGCGACGAACAACCCGAGCGTGGCGAAAAGATGCTTGAGGCGCTTCTTCTAGCCTTTCCTGACGCCCAGATCACTGCGCACTCCACCCGGTCCAATGAGTCACTGAGCTTCCTGGCTCGCTCCAAGCAGGAAACCGAGCGGCAGCTTGCCGAACTGCAGAACCGTGAGCGCACCATGCGCCAAGAGTACGATTTGGTGGATGATAGTCCGTCTGACAACATCCATGCCCAGCGGATGCGGCGGCTGACCGATCAGCTGGCGGCGCTGACCAAATCCAATGCGGCGGCCAAAG
>JAQIBG010000146.1 GCA_027859175.1 Planctomycetota bacterium
ACACCCGACGATGAATCGGCACCCCATCAGCCTGCGCCTGGGCAACAATCAGTTCACGCTCGGGGTCTTGATGGCGTCCAATCACCAAGCGCACATCGCGCGGCTCAAACACCCGACACCACGGATTCACCGGATCCAACACGCTCTCACCCAGCGGGTCATCCGACCCACCCGGCTGCGGAGTCACAATCTCAGGCCAACGCTCGGTAAACATAGACGCTCGATAGCAGCGTCTTGGCGCCATGGCTTTGGCCAAGGTGAAAAGATGGTTCCTGGGTCCTGGGTCCTGGGTCCTGGTGCGCGCTTTGCGCGTTTGGTGCCGGCAGTTGTCATGGGGGCTGGTCTTTCGGGCGTAGCGGGTCCTGGGTCCTGGTACGCGCCTGCGGCGCTTAGGTCATGGAGACAGCCGCCCGGTATTCGACGGCGGCGTGCGGGGCCTGGCGTGCCCCGCGCATGCGTCGCCGCCAGCGAAGATGTGACGAGTAGCGCGATCAGCCCCGCTAGGAGCCGAGCAAGCGCTCGGCGCGTTAGGTTACGCTGCTTGAGCTTACGTCGCTGTTCCGAAGAGCGGCGCGCACAAAGGTGTGGCGGGTCCTGGATCCTGGTACGCGCCTGTGGCGCTTGGGTCATGGGGACAGCCGCCCGGTATTCGACGGCGATTGGTGGGGCCTGGCGTGCCCCTCCGCGCGCGTCGCCGCCAGCGAAGGTGTGACGAGTAGCGCGATCAATGCCGCTAGGGGCCGAGCAAGCGCTCGGCGCTCCCGGAGCTCGGCGCGTTAAATTGCCCTGCTTGAGCTTACGCAGTTGTTCCAAAGCGCAGCGCGCACAAAAAAGCGAAAGCGAGCAAAGCGATGCTGCCCATCACAGAAACGACCCCAGCGAGCGAAGCGAGCGCCGGGCGACCGAGGACCGGTGCGCGGGTATAATGGGAGCAAAGCGACCCCCGCGCAGGCCGCCAGGCCAGGTCCGACCAAGCCCGCGAGCCCAGCGAAGCGCCAGCGAATTGGGGATCCTAAGGGGCTAGCCCCTTAGATGAACTAGATGGTGAAGTCATGGGCTTCTGGCCGATGCCGACTGCGAAACACCAAATCCGGATCCTTAATAGTAACCCGACTATACGGCTCAACGCTATGCGTCAGCCAAGCGTTACCACCAACCACGCTGTGGTGTCCGATCACGGTGTCGCCACCCAGAATCGTTGCGCCTGGATACACCGTCACGTGATCTTCGAGATCGGGGTGGCGCTTGTTGTCGCCACCACGCACCAACTCGCCCTCGTCGTTCTTGGCCAGCGGGTTGAATGCGCCCAGCGTCACGCCGTGGTACAACATGCAGCTGCAGCCGATGGTGGTGGTTTCACCAATCACGATGCCGGTGCCATGGTCGATGGCAAAGCGTTCGCCGATCACCGCACCCGGATGGATGTCGATGCCGGTCTCACCGTGGGCCACTTCGGTCATCATGCGCGGTACCAAGGGCACCCCGAGGGCATACAGCTCATGCGCTAAACGCTGAACCGCAATCGCCTGAACGCCTGGGTAGGCTGCCACGATCTCTTCGCGCGTCTGGGCCGCCGGATCGTTGTCGAACGCGGCGTCCACATCGGTAGCAACGCGTGCCGCCACAACAGGCAGCCGTTCAAAGAACGCCGCAAGCTGCTCGGTAACGTCGGCCTCGAGCGTTTCGGACAAGGCCTTGCACTGGCTGGCTGCATGGAAACGCCGCGCGCCGGTCACAAGGTCTCGCAGTAAGTCTTCACCCTCGAGCAGCATCTGCCGCGTGAAGGTGTCAACATGTCCGCAGTACAGATGCGACTTAGAGAAGAAGCCAGGGAACAGCAGCGACAGCAAACGGCGGCATACCTCACCCACGGAAGCCCGATCGGGCAGATGGGTGACGTGGTCGTTTTCTTGACTGCGGATGACCGGCTTGGCCGACAAGGCGCCGGCAATCCGGTCGAGGCTCTCTGCGTCCATGCGCGGATGGTAGGCTCCCTACCGGCTATGCCATCGAGGAATCACGCCGAAGCCGCGGCTTTAGCCCCAGCCTGAGACGCGGCCGCGATTAGTGCCACTCGCGCACACTGATGCGCTTCTCGTCACGACTCCGCCGCAGCGCCAAGCGCTGGCCCTGGCAATACAACACAGCGCCGTGCTGATTGGCATCCGCGCCCAGCAGGCCGCGTTGCCAGCCGTCCAGGCTCACCTCGCTGTCCGCCTCCGGCGTAACCGGGAGTGCCCAGCCGTGCCATGTTGCCACCGCAAACACGTCGGTCAGTAGGGCATCAATCGCCGGCCGATCAGCCGCTGCAACTGCTTCCAGGCCCTCAGCCCCAATACGGGACACCATCCCTGTCATATGCCGCGCCATCGCATGCTGACTAGCCTCGGCCTGGGAGCCAGCGTCGTGCTCGAGCCACGCCACATAGCGGTTCAGGTTTTCGGCGCTGACTAGCACATTGATCACAGCCGCCGGATCTCCTACATACACTTCCACAGCACTCACTTGCCAGGCTCCAAAAAACGGCCGCGGATCCGCACAAGTTCAGCCTCGCCCGCAGCATTAAGACGATCACCGAGCAAACCCTCGGCCAGCAACCAATAGCGTTCTTTCAGCAGGCCATGGGCCTCCTGCAATTCACAGTTATAGGTACGTGCCACGTCGCGCGCCTGGGCCCACAGTGGCTCCATCGCGGTGCGCTCGAGCTCAGAAACGGGCCCTTGCACCAACACGATGCGGCGCGCCCCACGCGCCCACAGGTCTGCAACCACCCACGCTACGCATTGCCGATAATGACGATGGTTCCAGCCCACCAAACGGTCATCGCCTGGCAATTGCACCACAACGCCTTGCTTGAACACACTCGACCGACGACTCGCCTGCACCACGGCGAGCAAGCCCGACTCACCAAGCGCCACTGGTTCAGCCGCAAGCAACACCTCGCACGCCTGCGCGGCAGACTCGGAATTACGTAAAAACAGCCAGCGACGGTCTTCGCTGTGCTCACGACGCGACAGGGCCAAAACCACGTGGTCACCATCACGCGTTCGCAGGCGCCCCTCAGTCAGATCAAGCGCGCCTGCGGCGCCTGGCCGCAACAAAGCAATCCGCTGTTGCTGTTCACCATTCGCGTCAACAACGCGCAGAGCGTGCGCGCCTTCGGCCGGCACCCGTACGGTTTGAGCACCAGCACTATCCAGTTGCTTGTCACCCGCCATGACATGCCACCCATTTGGCAGCGCCACGGCCATGTGCAGGTCTTCTTCAAGGTACACCGCCTGCGGCAGGTGATCCCACACCGGCACCGACACCGGATCGGCCGCCGTCATTTCAGAAACAATCAGCAACAACGCTAGAATCAAAAACAGCCTCACCGCGTGGTCCGACCTCGCGTCCGCGTTTGCGGGCGCTGTGCGCCCTGCGGTGGCTTCAGTTGCATTTCCATGCGCGTCACTGCTAAACGCCAAGTCACCCCTGGGTCAGACTCGCCAAACACGCCAACGCTGAGATAGGGCGAAGCCAAGTGTACGTCGCCGCCAGCGGCTTGATTGCCCTTGGGATGCTTGAGCAGAATGCGCGCCAAGCGATGGTCGTACTCCAAGGTCAGCGTCGCCTTGCCACCATCAACCCGTTGGCCCGTTTCCTTCCACTTGCCCCAACTGCCGCCCGACTTGCTGCGCCACGCCAACTGACCACTCGGCAGCACGCCGTAAGCCAAGCCATTGGCGCGCGCTTCATCGAGGAATTCAACGCCAACCGTAGCCTGATCGACCGCGGCCAAAGACAGCTGTGCCGTCACGCGAGCCAGTTTCTCGGGCGACACCAAGCACCAGGCGCTGCTAACCGGGTCTTGCGACGGGGTCTGCGTACCTTCGAGAACGAGCTTGCCGCCGTCAATTTTCACCAGGATCCCAGTGCCGGCGCTACGACCGGTCCAGCCTTCTGATAAATTAAAGCCATCGGGCCAGTTAAAGTCATAGGCACGCAGTTCATCGTTTTCATTGCCAAACTCGTCGGCCAAACGCGCAACATAGCCTGCGGGCGGATTCTTGCTGTCGCTCAAGGCCTCAAACAACTTGCGAGCACGACCGTGCTCACCCCGGGCCTCAGCCACAAACACGCGGCACACCGCGGCATAGCCATCGTCTTCTGGCAAGCGATCGAGTAAATCCTGCGCCTCATCAAGTTGCTGCGCGAGCAAGTGTGCGTACACCTGCCAATGCAGTGATTCATCACCGGTATGCTGGGCCAGCGTCGCCACGCTTTCTTGGTCAGCGTTATTGGCCAACACGTCGGCAATGTGATTCAAGAACAGGTGGCGCTCGCTGATGCCGCCCTCGAGCTGCGCGCGCGCGCGCTGATAATCCTTGCGTTCTAGGCTCAGGCAGGCGTTGAGCTCACGTCCAACCGCCTTGAGCGGGCCATCGGGCAATTCACCCAGGGCAACCGGGCGCCGGGTCGCGATGGCGATTGCTAGATTGCCAGCAGCATCCGGGCTCTGCTTCCAGGTACTCACGGCCTTATTCGCCATGCCCTGCCGGTACTGGGCCAAGCCGAGGTTATATCGAGCCAGTGCTAGCACCTGCGCGTCGAGTTGCGCTTGCAGGGCACGCTCCAGCAATGGGATGGCGGCAGCATCTTCACCAGCATTGACCTGCGCAATGCCCAGCACCGCTTCTGCCTGCGAGGTATGCTGCCCAAGTTCAATCAGACGCCGGGACGCTTCACCGGCATCCTGTAGGTGCCCGTTGAGCAACGACAACCGCGCGTAGCCCCAACCAGCATCGGCATGGTCATGAAAGTTAAATGCCTTGTAAAATGCTTCGCGCGCCAGTTCTAACTGTCCAGTCGCCTGGGCGTGCTCAGCCATCAGTAGGTTTGCTTCAAGGTTGGTTGGCTGACGCTTGAGCCAGTCTTCAACCAAACTCACCAACTCGCCTTCGCGGTTCTGAGCTTCGAGCACCTCTGCTAAAATCTGGTAGCCATCACGCCAAGCCGGATTCTCAACCAGCGCCTGCCGAGTAATCTCCTCAATACGCTTCACTTGCTCAGGGTCGGTTTTCAGCAGGTCAATGGCAACCGCGGCGATGCGCACATCAGCCGGATAGCGATCAACTGCAGCGCTCGCCAATGTGGCAGTAGCTGCACGGGCCGGATCACCCTCCTGCTCCAGGCCCCACCGAATCGTCCGTAAAATTTCGACCGACATGTCGCCAGCCTTGGGCGCCAACAAGAGCTCAGCGCGCTTGTTGATGATCTGCTCAGCGCTGATCGGCAGCACGACATCGCGATACTGGTCTTTCTGATACGGCACCGGCACTTTGGCGCCGCTGGGCAAGAACACCACTGTGCCATCGTCTTTGATTTCGAGCACGATGCCCGGCTCATCGTGACCATGAATATTGACAATCTTAGCTTCTTTGCGGACCCGCAACTCGGGCAGATCCATATCTTCAGCTGCACCGAGTGCCGCCAAGATGCAGACGCAACATACCACGCGCAACATCACCGACCCTCCCCAGGCAAGGCAGGTGGCGCCGGCAAGTGCAAGGCAGGTGGTGGCGGCATGGGAATATCAACGCCAAGCCGTCGCGCCTCTGGCTTCAGATTAAACGGATTGCGGACACGGTCTGCACCAAACCGCGGCACCACTGGGTCGAGCGCAGCGGCACTGTCGGTCACGGCCGTCTTGTCAACCGCGAGCGTTAGATCGGTTTTGGTGACGTCGAACCCGGGAATCCCGCCGAGCAAGACACCCACGGTGGCGGCAAGGCACAGCAGCGTGACGCCGCCAGCAGCCAACATTTGCGGCGTGGTTTTCATGGACGTGACCCCCGAGTTCCACGTGTCGCACCACGTGTCGTCGCGCGGGAAGAACTGCCGCGCTCAGCTGGCGCATCGCCGCGCTCAGGCAAATTCCAATCAGCCCGGTTGGGAACAATAAGGTGCACCGCAACCGTAGCGCGGAACGACCCGCTCTCATCGTAGTCGAGCGCTAAACGCTCAAGCCCCAAGCCAAACCGGTTCGCCGCCAAACGACGCATCAGTTCATCCACGCTCTCGTAGCTCGTGGTCACCACTGCAGACACCGGAATAACCGCGTAATGGCCGGTCGAATCGCTCCACCCATCGCTCACTACCTGAACCGTGCTGATCCGTTTGACGCCAACGTCTAGAGCCAGGTCGAGTAGGGCAGCAAAAGTGCATACATGGGCCATCTGTAAATTGCGCAGCGCATCCTCGTCAGTGCTCAGATCGCCCTCGCCTTCGAGTGGCAATTCAGGTGGAATCTCAACGCCAAGACTCTCAGCACGCCGCCGAAGACGGCTCGCCACACGGCTGACCTTATCGATGGCGGTTGCATAATCGATGCCGCCGCCGTCATCGGTACCAAAATGGAAGCCGGTAAATTCTGGCGGCACGCCAGCCGCATCGCCAGGCCATACGGCAACGGCTTCTACTGCTGCGAGTTCGCCCAATTGGGCATCACGTTGCTGCTCAAACAAGGCGATGGCATCAGCCTCTGGCAGGCGATCGCCGTCTTCGTCGAGGTACAAACCGGTATAGGCGGTGTGAGCAGATTCAACCTGGTCGCGCAATTCACCCACGGCGCCGCCGCGGCTGCCCAACCAGACCCAGGCCGCGATAACCAGCACGGCGGTGCCGCCGGCCCAGATCGCCATCTCTTTATGCTCTGGAATCATGCCGTCACCCCCTTCGCCTCAGCAACCGGGCGACTCACCGGCCACCACGCCAACATCCACAGACCTGCCACCAGCAACATTGGCGCCACCGGCTGCACCTGCAGGGAGCCGCCAACAACCTCACGATAGGCCAAGTCGGGCCACATCGCGGCACCGCCAATGGTCAGCGCAAGAGCCAACTTCCAAGGGTAGCCAGGGCGCCCAAAGCGGCGGCCCTGAAGCGCCTGGATCGGCACCCCAACCAGCACCAATGGCAAGCCTACGAAATACAGCAAAGACGAGGTCGCCGGACCCAGCCACAGCCACAAAAACACTGAGGCCAGAATCAGCAAACTGCCCAAGCGAATCTCACTGCGGCACCCGTCTTCGGTAAACGTGAAGCCGTCTTTTTTCGGCTTCTTGGCGCGCTTGGAATTGTCTGCCGCCTGGGGCTTCTGATCCGCAGCAGCGCCGCCAGCCTCAGGCGCGGCGCTCATATCATCACTGCGGGGCTCGTCACTACTGCTCATGCTGCTCCCAAACGTTGGCCCAGACCGCAGCAGCAGCCAGGGCAGCGGTTTCGATCCGCAAGATCGGGCTCGCCAGTCGCACCGTCTGCGCACCCAACTCCAGCAGTCGGTCGCGCTCCTCGGTGCTAAAACCACCTTCTGGCCCAATCACAATGCTGGTTTCCTCCGGTAGCCCTGGACAGGCCTTACCCCCATCACGATCGAGGAGTATGAGCTTGCCGGGGGGCTTTGCCAGTGTGGTAAAGTCCACCACGGGGCCCACTTGTGGCAGACGCGCACGCCCACATTGCTTAATCGCCTCCACCGCTACGCGTCGCGCCCGATCGAGCTTGGGATCACGCACACTGCGGCTGGTCCGGAGCACCTGGATCGCTCCCACGCCCAATTCGCACAGGCCTCGCACCATATCTTCAAAGCGATTCCCTTTGGGCGCTGCGGTCACTATGGTCAGACGCTCCAGAGCCGGGCCTGCGGGCTGGCTAACCGCGTCAAGCTGACACAGAAGGCGATGCCGCTCGATGAGGTTGACTCGGGCCTCGCCGCAGTTGCCAGCGCCATCGACCAAACGGACGGCGTCGCCAACCGCCAGACGCAGCACGGTGCGGCCGTGGTGCGCCTCATCTGAGGCGAGTTCAACCACGCCGGGTCGCAAAGGGGCTGGGGCCAACAAGGTTCTCATCGTGCGTTCATAGCTGTGCATACCGGTAGCGTGGTCCCCCGTTCACTGCAAGCCATGGATGACGCCGGTGTTGCACCGCATACGGCGCGGCGTTGTGGGGTCTGGCAAACGCCGCAATCGTCTTAGGCTGCGTAGCATGGACGCATTTCGAATCATCGGCGGCAAGAAACTCAGCGGCAGCATCGCTGTTCGCGGCGCGAAAAACGCAGCCCTTCCGATTTTGGCCACCTGTCTGCTGACCGATTCGCCATGTCGCTATCGCAATGTACCGCTGCTGCGCGATATTCAGACCCAGGTTAAAATCCTGAACACGCTGGGCGTCGAAACCCAATGGAGCGGGCGCAGCATCACCACCCGCCTGCTCGATACCTACAACAGCATCGCGCCCTACGAGTTGGTCAAAACCATGCGCGCCGGTGTGGTGGCCCTCGGCCCGCTACTGGCCAAGCGCGGCGAATGCCGGGTCAGCCTACCTGGTGGCTGCGTGATCGGCGAGCGCCCGATCGACCTGCACCTGCGCGGCCTCGAAGCCCTGGGTGCTGAAATCAACGTCGAACACGGCGACATCTACGCCAAAGCCCCTAAGGGCGGCCTGCGCGGCGCTGAGATCTACCTCGGCGGCACCTTCGGCTCCTCGGTCACCGCTACCGCCAACGTGATGATGGCGGCCACCCTGGCCACCGGCACCACGGTTATCGAGTGCGCAGCCTGCGAACCCGAAGTGGTGGATCTGGCCAACTGCCTGAACGCGATGGGCGCCCGCATCAGCGGCGCCGGTTCGCCAACCATGACCATCAAGGGCGTACGCAAGCTGCGTGGCGCCGATTGGACCGTGATCCCCGACCGCATCGAAGCTGCCACCTTCTTGGTGCTAGGCGCGATGACGCGTTCGCCGATCACCGTTACCGGTGCCCGCTACGAGCACATGATGGCCTTCTGCCATGTGCTACGCCAGATGGGCGTGCAGATTGAGCGCAAGGGGCGCTCAATGACGGTGGTGCCGAGCAGTAAGCGCTATCGCGGCACCGATTTCGTAACCCTCCCCTTCCCGGCCTTCCCAACCGACTGCCAAGCCCAAACCATGGCCCTGGCCTGCATCGCTGAAGGCACCTCGGTGATCACCGAGCGCATCTACCCCGAACGCTTTATGCACGCGGCCGAGCTCAAGCGCATGGGCGCCTCGATCCAAGTGAGCGGCGGCCAGGCCATCGTTCAGGGCACCGCCCACCTCGAAGGCACCGAAGTCATGGCGTCCGACCTGCGCGCCTCGGCGGCACTGGTCAACGCCGCCTGCGCCGCCAAGGGTGAAAGCCTGATTCGGCGCATTTACCATGTGGACCGTGGTTACGAACGAATCGAAGAGCGCCTGAGCAAACTCGGGGCCTCGATTGAGCGCGTGGACGCCGAAGGGTGAGCACCGCCGCTACCGCCATCGGTGACTGGGTCACCCAACTCGGTGCCCGCCAACCCACGCCTGGTGGCGGCGCTGCTGCCGCCCTGGCCGCCGCCACCGGTGCCGCCCTCGGCGCCATGGCCGCGCGCTATACCACCGGCAAGCGCTGGGCTGATCGCAGTGGCCAAACCGAACCGCTGATCGCCCTACTCGACACTCTCGCCGCCGGTTTTTTGGACCTCGCCGATCGTGATGCCAAGGCCTACGCCGCCCTGCAAGCGAGCTGGAAGCAAAACGACCTCGACCCAGCCACCAAGGCCCAGATCGAAGACGACGCGCGTGCTGTACCGGCCACTATTCTCGAACGCTGCGCTGATAGCTGCGAATCGATCGCGACCTTCGTGCCCAACTGCAATCCGATGATTGTCAGCGACGCCAAAGCCGCGATCCACCTGCTCGCCGGTGCGGCTCGCGCCGCTTGGCACACCCTGCTGATCAATCAGCCCAACACAGACATGCAGTCTCGCGCCGAAGCGCAATTGCAACGCTGCAGCGCGGCTGAGCAGCCCTTGCTGCCCGGCTGATCTGGGCTTATTCGAGCCGATCGAGCCGCAAGCGCTCGCGCTCATCGCTGAGGCGACGCATCAATAATTGCACTGCGCAGACGGCGCCAAAGCCGGTGCCGGCAGCGATCCCGAGCCAGATCAAAATCTGATAGCGCACGGCCTCGAGTGGCGGTGCACCGGCCAAAATCTGACCGGTCATCATGCCCGGCAAGGATACCAAGCCAGCGATCGCCATGCCGTTCACCGTTGGAATTAGCGCGGCGCCGATAGCTTCGCGCCGCAAGGGCCCCAGGGCCTCCTTGATACTCGCTCCCTGCAGCAAACGCGCCTCAATCGCCGTACGGCTGCGCCGCACCCCGCTAGCGGCTCGCTCGAGACCAAGAGCAATACCATTCATGGTGTTGCCCAGCAGCATACCCAGCAGCGGAATCGCGTACTGCGGATCCCACCACGGCAGCGGCTGAATGATGGTCAGCAACATGGTGGCGACCAAGGCTGACGACAGCGCCATGGCCGAACTACCCAGCAACCAGGCCTGACCAAAACGCATCGCACCGCGCTGCCGCGCCGCCACCTCACGCCCCGCTATCGCCACCATCAATGCGCCCAGGCACGCCACGCCCGCTGCTGCCTGGAGGTCGAAAATCCACTCGAGAATGAAACCCACCGCCGCGAGTTGCGCCGCCATGCGCGCTGCCGCAAAGGCGACCGGCCGCGCCATGCCCAGGCGCAACAAGGCCAGCAGCGCAACCAGCACCACCACCAGCAACGCGGCCAAAGCCAAGTCACCCCAGCCCAAAACGATGGCGCCGGCACTCATGGAGCGGCCACCAACTGACGATCTTCAATGGCGTAGCCGCGAGTGGCGATGCGCTGGCGCTGGTCCGGATCATGCGAAACCCACAACACCGCGCGCTCCTGCTCGGCGTCCAGCCACTGGCGCACCACGACCTCAACTGCCGCAACGCCGCCAGCATCGAGGTTGGCGGTGGCCTCATCCAGCAGCAGCACTGAGGGCTCGAGACCCAGCACCCGCACTAGGGCCAGGCGCTGCCGCTCACCTGTTGAGCAGCGCTCTACTGTCCAATCGCGCACCGCGCCCGGCTCGAGTCCGAGACTGCTCAGGCGCTGATCGGTCACGTCATCCTGACTAAGGTGATCGCCCACCCGCTGTTCCCACCAAGCAGGTTCGGCCGGCAACAGCGCCACGCGCTGGCGCCACTGCGGGCCGCTCATAGCCACCTGCTCAATGCCCGCGTGATGAACGCTACCCTGATGCGGGTCGAGGTCGGCCAAGGCGCGCAGAAGGCGACTCTTACCGCTGCCTGACGGGCCAAACACCGTCACGATTTCGCCGGCCTCAATACGCAACGACCACGGACCAAACACCGGCGTCTGCAATCCCTCGGCCTGCAGCAGGCTCATGGGCTTACCATCGCCTGCACTTCGCGCACATAGGCCGCGGCAAAGGCCGCCAACTCGTCTGGCGTGGTGCTCGGACCAATGCTGATCCGAATCACGCCGCCGGCCACGCTCGGGTCTAAGCCCAGAGCGGCAATCACATGACTGGGTTCGCCACTGCGCGCCATACAGGCGGCACCGCGGCTTACGGCGAAGCCCGCTAAATCAAGACGCGCCACCAGGACTTCGTTATCGATCCCCGGATGGGCCAGGCTCAGCGTGCAGCCCAAACGCTTGGCATCGCGCGCGATCCACTGGGCCTGCGGCAGGCTGACCGCAATCTGCTCGAAAACGGCTTCCAAGGCCTGGGCCTGCGCTGCGTCACGCGTCTCGGCTTGCGCCACGCCGTCTTCCAAGGCTGCGACCAAAGCCGCCAAACCGGCCAGATCTTGGCTGCCGCTGCGCCGGTCGTCTTGCTGACGCCCCCCTGCCAGCAAGGCCGGAAAGGGCACGCCCGTGCGCACATACAGCAGGCCACAGCCACGCGGCGCACCAAACTTATGGCCGGCAAAACTGGCGAAATCGACGCCGAGTGCGGTGAGGTTAATCGCGTGTTTGCCGCCCCCCTGGCAGCAGTCGAGGAGGATGCGGGCGTTGGGAGCCCGCGCGCGAACCATCGCCACTACCTCCGGCACATCCTGGAGCACGCCGAGTTCGTTGTTGGCGAATTGCAGACACACCAGCCGGGTATCAGCCTGCAGTGCCTGGCCCAAAGCGTCGAGATCGATACGACCGCAATCATCGACTGCGACCAGGCTTCGCACTGCAGCCCAACGCTCCAGGTTGCGCAGCACCGACGAATGCTCAATGCAACTTGCCACCGCATGCCCGCCGCCGGCCAGGGCAGCATAGATCGCCGTCGCATTGGCTTCGGTGCCACCAGAGGTGGCCACCAACTCATGGCGCCTCGTATGCAGGGCCTGCGAGGCCCGTTGCATTAACGCATCCCAATGGTGGCGCGCCTGCTGCCCACAACGATGCACGGCTGCCGGATTGCCGATCACCGCAGCCGCTTCCAGCCACGCCTCACGGGCACAGGCTGCCAGCGGGGCGCTCGCATTCCAATCTAGATAGGCACTCATCGCGCCCCATCTCCGTGCCCGGCGCGCCCCAGTCAAGCCAGGACACCCACAAGCATGCGCTTGTGCCCGATCCCGCAGCCACATGCTCCGGCTCATGCCCCTTGGAATCATCCTGGTCGATCACGGCAGTCGCCGTGCTGAGAGCAACGCACAACTCAACGACATGGCAGCGCGCGTGGCCCGTCTGCGCCCCGAGGCCGAAGTGCGCGCGGCCCATATGGAGATCGCCGAACCGAGCATCGACAAGGTGTTCCGTGAACTCGTGGTTGCTGGCTGCGATGAGGTGCAGGTACTGCTGTATTTTCTGTCAGACGGCCGCCACGTCCGCGAAGACACGCCCGAGTTGGTGCGCGCCGCTGCGGCGCAATTCCCTGGGATCCGGGTCAAGATTGGCGCCGCGTTAGGGCCTGACGATATGCTCGCCGAACTGATGCTGCGTCGGGTTGAACAATGACGCCAAAGGAAGCGGCCAGCACCATCATCGCTTGGCACCGCGATCCGCAGTCAACGGCACTTCTACACAAGGGCGTTCTCAGCCCCCATCTCGCTGCCGCGGCCGATGTATTGGCCGAAGTCGGCAATCGCGACGACGATGCTGGTCGCAACGCGATTAGTGCCCTGTTCGGCGACGTCATTGAAACCCTCAACGATAGCTTTTCGCGCCAGGCACGCGATCTGAGCGCTGCCGTATTCGCCCGCATCGTTTGGCACTGCGCTCAACACAGCGCCACGCTCAGCGACGCGCTAGGCGCCTGCGGCATTACCGGCGAAGCCGCCCTCCACGCCTATCATCATCGCGTTCGCAACTGCACCACGCCGCTCCCCGCCCAGTTGCAGCGCATCGTGATACTCAGCCGCGTGACCATCGGCGCCGACGTTCTGCTGACCACCGTGGTGCTACAGCGACTACGCGCGGCCTATCCCGATGCCGAGTTGATTGTGATCGGCGACCCCAAACTCGGCGGCCTGCTCGGCGGTATGCCCGGCGTGCGCATCGAAGCACTGCGCTATCAGCGCCGTGGTGGACTCGCCGAACGCCTCGGCGCGTGGCTGCCACTGCGCGAACGTATCACCGAACTCGCGCCTGATGCCGTGATCGCACCGGATTCGCGTCTCGATCAACTCGGCCTGCTGCCGGTCATTGCGCCCGAGCGCTATCGACTGTGGGAAAACCTTTTCATCAATGGCCCCGCTAGCTTGGCCAGCCTGCTCGACCACTGGTGCCAAGCCACGATCCCTGGTAGCGCAACCCAGCCCGTGCCGCCGCGTCTGTTTCTTGATACCACCGCCGCCGCCCACAGCCAGCGCATCGCGGCAGCCAGCGGCACCGGCCTGTTGGCGGTCAAACTTGATCACGGCGGCAACCCAGCCAAGGCCCTCCCGCGTGCCGGTGAACTGCACCTGCTGCGTAGCCTACGTTCCAGCGGTTGGCGCATCCTCATCGACTACGGTTTCGGTGATGAGGAATGTGCCAACAGCAACGCCCTAATGGCCGAACTGGGCTGGACACCAACCGAGATCGACGACAGCAATCACGGCGGCATCGCCCTCCAAGAATTGGCACCGGGCCAACTCGCCACGGCTGAGGTGATCCGGTTTCACGGCTCAATCGCCGGCTGGGCTGCCGCCCTAGCGGGCTGCAACGCAGCGCTCAGCTATGATTCGGTTGGGCACCACCTCGCGGCCGCACTCGGCGTGCGTCTGGTCACCGCGTTCACTGGCTATCAGGCCGATGACTTTCCCATCGCCTGGCAGCCCTGCGGCCCTGGCCACGTTGACCTGATAACGATTCCTAGCGATGAGCGCGATCAGCCCAGACACTGGGACCGCGTGTTAGCTGCCCTCGGTAGCCCCGGCTAAAGCCAGCAACACGTCGCTGGTGGCTTGACGAATCAAGGTCTCACTACGCGGCGTGGTCAGCGAATGATCATCGTCAACCAGGTGCAAACGCATGTGGGCTGACTGTTTGGCATACTGTAAACTGTACTCCCAGGCCACGGTCTCATCACGCCACCCGTGAATCAGCGTGGTCGGGCGTGGGTCAGGCGCCGGCAGTGCTGGCAAGCATTCACAACTGTCGAGAAAAGCGCAGCCCAAGGGCAGATCGCACTCGGCGCCGTGATGATAAAAATCCTTACTACCACAACG
>JAQIBG010000152.1 GCA_027859175.1 Planctomycetota bacterium
GGCTTGGGCTGGGTTGGGCCTCTTGCCCACAGCGCCGTAGGCGCGGTCTAGGACCTAGGACCCAGGACCCCAACACCTCACGCACACAATCCACCGCCGCCGCCACTATCACATCCGCCGCCGCAGCGGGTGCCGGCGGAGCAGCTTGGTGGGCGCAATTTGCTGCCCTCGCCAGCGAACACCAATTCGAGTGCGTCGGCGATCAGACCTTCGGTGGTATGCAGGGCGATGCCGTGTTCGGCCAGGGCGCGGCGCGGCGGCTCGCCGGCTTCGGCGGCCACCACCGCGCGGCAGTCGTGCACCACATCGGCCATGGCGGCCCAGCGTGTGCCGTGATCGCCACCGGCGTCGGGTGCTTGGCGGACGTCAACGAGGCGGAAGTCGTCGGCTTCTTCGGCGTAGATCAGCAGCATCTCGGCGTGGCCAAGGTGCTGGTTAACCAACATGCCTTCGCGCGAGGCAACGGCGACGTGGGGTCGATCGGCGGGAATCTCGGTCATGGTGCTGGCCTCCGTGAGTAGCGCTGTGGCGGCGGCGCTGTTGGGCGCGCCAAGGCGGCCTACTGCGTCGGCACGGCAGCGGGCGCAGTGGGCCATGATGGGCATGTGAGCGGCGCAGCGCTTGCGCAGATCGCGCATGAATGCTTCGTCGGGTTCGTCGAGTTCGCCAAAGGCGGTTCCTGCAACTGGCTTGAGGGCCATCGGATTGAAGCGATGGGCGCCGAGTTCTGCCACGGCCTTGGCGACCTCTTCAACATGGTGCTCGTTGATGCCTGGCATCACGATGCAGTTGATCTTGACTGTCATGCCGAGCGCGACGCAGGCGCGAATGCCCGCGAGCTGGCGCATCAGCAAGCGCCGGGCGCCGGCTTCGCCGCGCAGCACCTCGTCGCCATCGCGCACGAAGCGGTACACCTTAGCGGTGATGGTGGGGTCAACCGCGTTGACGGTGACTGTGATGTGGGTGGCGCCGAGCTCGTGCAGTTCTTTGGCGTGCTTGGGCAGGTTGAGGCCGTTGGTGGCGAGGCAGCTGATCAGCTCGGGGTGATGCCGATGGACCAGACGCAGGGTCTCCAAAGTGGCGTCGGCGTTGGCCAGGGGGTCACCCGGGCCGGCGATGCCCACCACCGATAGATCGGGGTCATCGCGCAGAACCTGCTGTAGATACCACGGCGCCTGTTCGGGTTTAAGGACCTCGCTGGTCACGCCGGGGCGGCTCTCGTTGGCGCAGTCGAACTTCCGATTACAGAAGTTGCAGCGCACGTTGCAGGCGGGCGCCACCGGCAGGTGGACGCGACCGTGCTGCTCACGGGCTTTGGCGTTGAAACAGGGGTGGCGGTCGTCGTGGCTCATGGTGCTGTGCTCCAGTGCGGTCACATGGTCAGATAGCCGACGGAATTTCCGTCCTGAGCCCGCTCGATGCAGGCATTGGCGATGCGTTCAAATAATTCGAGGGTGCCGGCATAGTCGCACATGCGGATGCGGGCGGCGCCCATGCGGTCGTGGACCGGAAAGCCGATACGGACCTGCGGCAGGTGGCGGGCCTGGGCTAGATGGTAGGCGCGGCTATGGCCGATCAGCATGTCGACGCCGTACGCATCAATGCCCGCGTCGAGATCCATGAAGTCAGATTCACTGAGTACTTGGATCTGCTCGGCACCCGCGGGGGCCAGGCTGTCGAGTTCGCGGCGCAGGCCCTTGGCATCACCACCGGTGGCGCAGATCGCCGGCACCATGCCGATTTCCCACAGCAGGCGGGCGAGCGGCAAGATCAGTTCGGTTTCGCCGTACAGCGCGGCGCGGCGGCCAGCGACGTACTTGTGGCCGTCGCGATAGGCGTCGAGCAGGCGCGCGCGTTCGGCTTCGATTGCGCGCGGCATGCTGGTGCCGCTGAAGGTTTCCAGGGCGCTGTGCCACTGGTCGCAGGCAGTCAGGCCAACCGGCAGGGGTAGCGTCACGCTCGGGGTATTGTAGCGCTCGTGCAGGAGATCTTGCGGGGCCGGTTCGGGGGCCGGGTTGGTGAAGCCGACCAGGCCGCAGGCGCTGCCGATGGCGGCGATATCGCGGACTTCGGTGCCGCCGGCGGTCAGTGTCTCCAAATCAGCCCAGGCGCCGCCGTCGAAGGCCTCGCTGGGATCGGGCACGGTAATCGGCTCGCAGTGGTAGGCACGAACGCTGGCGGCCAGACTGCGCAGATCAGCCGGTGACACCATCGGCGGAAACAGGCCGATGCGATGATCGCTGCCGGGGCGATCGCCGCCCAGTTGTTCAACGATGGCGCGCACCGCCGCGCGGTAGCCGCTGGCATGGTCGCCAGCGTAGGACGGCGTTGACGCGGTGATGGTGGCGGGTGGCGGACCGTCGCCTTTCCAGCGGCCCAGGGTGCGACGAACTAAGAACGGCAAGTCTTCGCCTATGGTTTCGGCCAAGCAGGTGGAGGCCACGCCGATCACGCTGGGGTTGTACTGCGCGGCGAGGTTATGCAGGCTGGTGGCCAAACGTTCGGCGCCGCCATGGATTGCAGTCTGTTCTGAAAAATTACTGGCCGCCACGTCCACTGGCTCGCGGAAGTGACCGATCAGATAGCGCCTTATGTAAGTCGCGCAACCTTGGCCGCCGTGCAGGAGGGGCACGCAGTTGGCAATCCCGCGGTAGGCCCACACGGCACCCAGGGGGGCGCATAGACGGCACGCGTTGCGGGTCGCGTTGGAGCTGTGGGGCGTCTCGATGCTGGCGGAGCGTTCCACAATCATCCCATTTCTCCCCGCGTAACGGGTAGCTTCCAAACCGGGCTTGAAACCGAGCTGAACACTTCTTCGGCGAAGGTCAGCATGCCGTCGAAGCCGGCGAGACCGTGCTTGCGCTCATGGTTATGATCGCAGAAGGCGATGCCGAGCTTGTAAGCCAGGGGGCGTTCTTTGACCCCGCCGATGAACAAGTCGACGCCGCCACGGGCGAGGAAGCGGCCGAGTTCATGAGTGGTAATATCGTCAACGATTACGGTATC
Source organism: Planctomycetota bacterium (assembly GCA_027859175.1). GTDB lineage: Bacteria > Planctomycetota > UBA11346 > UBA11346 > UBA11346 > GH22. Next base: position 3,007 of record JAQIBG010000152.1, read on the forward strand.
AGGATCGCACAGGCGCTGCAGTTCTTGGTAGTCTTGGTCGCCACCGGTTTGGCAGCCGGCCAGCACGGTGCGCATGCCGAGGCTGCGCAAGGCGCGCACCAGCGACAGGGCCTTGAACGCGCCGCCGGTGTACAGTGCCACGGTGCGTCCAGCGAGCAGCTTCTTGAGGCGGCGCAGTTCGGGCGTGACCTTGGCCACTTCATTGCGCACCAATTCTTGCGCGCGTTGCATGGCGTCGGTGTTGACAAGCTTTTCTGCGACGGCGTACAGCGCAGCGGCGGTGTCCTCAAAGCCAACGTAGCTGACTTGGATATAGGGAATGCCGAACCGGCGCTCCATGTCGCGTGCCAGATGAATCATCGAGCCCGAGCACTGAACCACATTGAGGGCGGCTCCGTGGGCGCGGCGGATGTCGTTGATCCGTGCGTCGCCGGTGATGGTGCTGATGATCGGCACGCCCATGACCTGGTAGTAGCTCTTGATGGTCCACAGTTCGCCGGCCAGGTTGAAGTCGCCGAGAATGTTGATGGCGCCTGCAGGCACGGTGCTGGTGTCACCGGTGCCAACCAAGGTTGCCAGGGCGTCGCAGGCCACGCGGTAGCCGGTTATTTTGGTGCCCGCGAAACCGGGTGCTTGCACCGGGATCACCGGGATGCCATGGCGCGTGCTGGCGGCCTTACAGACCGCGTCGACGTCGTCGCCAATCACACCGGCGAGACAGGTTGAGTAGATGAAGGCGCCGGCGGGCTTGTGCTCGGCGATCAGCTCATCAAGGGCGGCGCGTAATTTCTTTTCGCCGCCGAATACCACCTCGCGTTCGCGCAGGTCGGTGCTGAAGCCGAGGCGATGCAGTTCGCGGCCAGACGACAGCGAGCCGCGGATGTCCCAGGTGTAGGCCGCGCAGCCCACCGGCCCGTGCACGATGTGCAGGGCGTCGGTGATCGGATATAGGACCACCCGTGAGCCACAGAACACACAGGCGCGTTGGGTCACGGCGCCGGCCGTTGAGTGGCGGCCGCAGCTGATCGCGGAGCCGTCGGCCCGACCAACCTGGTCTTGGCGCTCGGCAAGAATGGCGATGTCCTTAGACATAGTGCTGCTTTCGCTGGGTGGTGCTGGTGGAGCTCGTGATGCTGAGGCGGGCCAGGGGGCGGGTCTGGGTAAGGCCAGACCCGCGCCTGTCATTACATGACCAGTTCGAAGCGCTCTTCGGGGGCGTCGCGGTCCTGGCGGTCGAGGAAGCAGTTCAAGATCTGCTCAGCCAGGCGCATGCCGCCGGTGTAGCCAACGGTGTTAAAGTACTGATGGCCAATCCGATCGAGAATCGGGAAGCCGTGGCGAACTAGCGGGATGTCTTCGTCGCGCGCGATGTACTTGCCGTGGGTGCCGCCGATGAGGACGTCGGGCTTGTCGGCCTTGATCCAGCTGTGCATCTTGTGCATGTCGGCGCGCTGGCCTTCTTCGTAGCGGCATGGGCCCGACGCGTTTTCACAGGCCTTCTCCATGCGTTTCATGAAGCCCTTGCCGGGGGTGCCGGTGACGGCGTACTTGGGGAACATCGACAAGTCGCACAAGAACTCAGACAGTGCGACGATCTGATCGGGGTCGCCCCAGAGGGCGGCGCTCTTGCCATAGAAGTACTGGCCCATGTCCGACATCAGGTCGACCAGGCGGCTGCGCTCCCACTTCAGTTGCTCGGGAATCGGCTTGCCGGTGATCACCGACAGGCTCTGGATAAAGCGATCGGTGCCCTGCAGGCCGATCGGCAGTTCCAGCACTTCGCACGGTACCTTGCAGCGGCTTTCGAGTGCCCGGCCGGCTGGACCCGAAGCGCTCGGCCCGAGCGAGATGACCGTGCGGGCGCTGCCGCAGGCCTTGAGTTCGTCAATGGTGGTGCCGCCATCGGGGAAGTATTGCGAGGTCCCGGTGAGGCCGGTGTCGAGCACGCCCGAGGTGTCGGGGGCGAGCGTGACTTCCACCCCGAAGGCTTCCACGATGCGGCGGATCTCGCGCATGTCGGCCGGTTCAACCCAGCCAGGCACGATTGCAATGTGGTCGCCCGGTTTGTCGGCTGGTTCTGCGAAGCTGTCCATCATCGACTTGCACATTGAGGCAAAGCCGGTGACTTGGCTGCCCTGATAGCTCGGCGTGTTGGCGTGGAAGATGTACTTCCCTTCTGGGATGAGGCCGTCTTCCTTGGCCTTGCGCACGATCTGATTGATGTCGTCACCAATGGTTTCCGACAGGCAGGTTGTGTGCACCGCGATCACATCGGCATCATAGATGCTGAAGATGTTGCTGATTGCTTGCAGCAGGTTGGACTGCCCGCCGAACACCGAAGAACCTTCGGTGAACGACGAAGTAGCGGCCAAGACCGGCTCTTTGTAGTGCCTGGTCAGCTGGCTGCGGTGATACGAACAGCAGCCTTGCGAACCGTGACTGTGGGGCAGGCAGCCATGCACCCCCAGAGCGGCATACATGGCGCCGATGGGCTGGCAGGTTTTGGCTGGGTTGATGGTCAAGGCCTTGCGTTCTGGCGCATCTGCCTCGGTATGACGGAGTAACATGGGGGTATTCCTGAGCGAGTGGTGTTGGGGGGTGTGGTGGCGGCCGTGTTAGGACAGGGTGACCATGCGCGCTTCGGCGGCGCTGGCGTCTTCCGGCATGTCCCAGGGGGCCTTAACCAGCTTCCACCACCGGGCGTTGACCATCATGTCGATGTCTTTCCAGAAGTTGATTGCGCCGGCGAAACCAGCGTAGGGGCCGCCGTAGTCGTAGCTGTGGAGCTGGCGCGAGGCGACGCCGTTCTTCTGAATCGAGTATTTTTCTTTGATGCCGCAGCACACCATGTCGGGCTTGTAGAGTTCGATCAGTTTTTCGGTTTCGTAGTGGCTGACATCGTCGATTGCGAGCACACCGGCTTCCATCTCGGGCATCATGCCGTTGTATTCAGCGAATCCTTCGCCGTCGATTGCCTTGAGCCGTTCCTCGGCTTCGGGGCTGCTGCGATCATTATAGAGCGCTTCGGCCTTGTGAACTTCGATCTCTTCGATGTTGCGGTTGTCGGCGTCGATCTTGATGTTGGGGATGACGTCGCGGCCTTCGTAGTCGTCGCGATGCGCGAACTCGTAGCCAGCAGCCAAGATCTTCATGTCGATCTCTTTGAACAGGTGCTGGTAGTGGTGGGCGCGCGAGCCGCCAACGAACAACATCACGCTCTTGCCGGCGGTGCGCGGGACGATGCTGCTTTTGGCCGCATCGACCTTGACCATCTCCTCGGCAATCACTTGTTCGACCTTGGCGGTCAGTTCTGCATCGTCGAAGAACGCGGCGACCTTGCGCAGGCTCTTGGCGGTTTGGTTGGCGCCAATGAAGTTGACCTTGGCCCAGGGGATGCCGTAGGAGGTCTCGAGCATGGTGGCGACATAGTTGATGGACCGGTGGCACATCACCAGGTTGAGGTCGACGTGGCGGGCTTGCGCCAGACTCTCGTAGGTCGAGTTGCCGCAGAAGGTGGACACCAAGGAGATGCCGCAGCGTTCGAACAGTTCTTCGAGCACGAATGCGTCGCCGCCGATGTTGTATTCACCGAGTAGGTTGATCTTGAACTTGCCTTCCGGCACCGGGAAGTGCTGGGTTGGCGCTTCGTGCGACACCACTTCGGTGAAGATCTTGTTGTTGGCAATGTGGTGACCGGCCGACTGACTGACACCGCGGTAACCTTCGCACGAGAAGCCGAACACGTTGATGCCGAGTTCTTCCTTCATCTCGCGGGCAACGGCGTGAACGTCGTCACCGATCAAACCAACCGGGCAGGTCGAGTGGATTGCAATCGCAGGCGGCTTGAAGGTTGCATAGGCTTCGCGGATCGCGTCTTTGAGCTTCGCCTCGCCACCGAATACGATGTTCTCTTCCTGCATGTCGGTTGAGAGCGAGTAGGTCATGTAGTTCGGATCGGTGTCAGACTCGGTGCGGGTCTGATTGCGGCGCGTTAGCCAGGAGTAGTAGCCGCAGCCAATCGGGCCGTGGGTGATCGAGAGGACATCGCGTGTAGGGCCGAGAATCACGCCCTTGCAACCGGCATAGGTGCAGCCGCGCTGGCTGATCACGCCTGGTATAGTGCGGACGTTGGCGGCGATCTCCTGACCGGCTTCGCCTTCGGTTTCGACGATATGCTTGGCGCGCTTGCGCGCGACCTTGGCCGGGAACTGCTTGAGCAGCTCTTCTTTGACAGCGGCCGGGTCGGGGGTGAGGGCCATGGTGTGATCTCCAGGTCGGTTGTATTTGGTGTGGTGGGCGGGCGCAGTCCCCCCGATGGATACGACCGCCGGTCGCCTCGTTGAGGTGGAATCT
>JAQIBG010000085.1 GCA_027859175.1 Planctomycetota bacterium
CGCCTGCGAGGGGCTACTCCGCGGGTTCCTCTTCAACCACGTTCCAGATGCGGCGCTCGGCGAGTTCGAGGCTGTTGCCGGCGGGGTCGCGGAAGTAGATTGAGCGGCCGCCTTGGGGCCAGTCGACTACGCTTTCGATGTCTATGTGCTGGGCGCGCAGTGTGGCCTGCCACAGTTCGAGGCCTTCGGCGCTCATCATGAAGGCGATGTGGCCGGGGCCGCGCGCGCCGTGTGGGGGGATCTCTTGGCCGCGTACGTCGCCGCCGCGTTCTGAGCTGGTGGCGAGGAATAGGAGTAGGTTGCCGGGTTCGAGGTCGAGGAACAGGTGGCGCTCGGCGTCAAACTCAACGCAGCGCAGGCCGAGCACTTCGGTGTAGAAGCTGTGGGCGGCGGCGAGGTCGTCGACGTAGAGACAGGTTTCTAAGACGGTTTCGATCGGTGGTGTTGGCATCAGTCTCCCCAGGCGCGCCAGGCTCCGCTGCCGGCCTCGGCAATCTCACCGTTTTCTTCGCTGGTTTCCACCTCTGCTTCGAGCGCCGGCAGGCGATGGAGTTGTTCTTCGAGGTCGCGGCGTGGGCATAGGGCGAGGTCTACCCCGCCGCCACGGGTGCTGGTGTAGGCAAGCCAGCTGCTTTGCGGGCTGAAGCGCGGGTACGGACTCAGCGGCAACTCGCGGCGCGGGTAGGGTGGTGGGAGCATCCCTGAGTCGACCTGGATGCAGGCGCCGTTGCGGCTATCGGCGAACGACACCGCGTTGCCCTTATCGCGCCAGCGTTCGGCGGGGCCATCGCCGCATAGGTAGCGCTGCCGATGGCATAGGTCGACGTGGTCGAAGTCGCCACGCCACAGGATGCGGTGTTTGCCGGTGTCGGGATCGATAGTCCAGGCGCCATTGCCGCGGTCGACATAGGCCACGGCGCCGGCTTGGGTCCACCATTCGAAGCGCAGGCCGGAGCCGCGCTCGTGGGGTATGCTGGGGGTGAGGCAGCGGTAGCCGCGGCCGTCGAGGCGCATCCGGTGGAGGCGGAGCCCGGCCTCGATGTGGATGCCGGTGAAGGGGTCGCGCTGGGCGAGTTGGGCTATGATCAGCTCGGTGCTGTTGCTGGGCGAGAATTGGGCGTTGCCGTGGTGGGCCTGGAACTCGCGCACCACTTGCACTTGGCCCGAGGCGAGGTCGCCCAGGGCCACGAAGCTGTGATGCCCCACTAGGCCATCGAGCAGCAGGTAGCGACCGTCGGCAGACGGCGACAGAAAGCTCGACAGGCGCCATAGTTGGCGGCCGGCAACGTAATCGCCAGGTAAGGTGCACACGGCCTCGTGCTCACCATTGGCCGTGCAATGATAGACGTGGCGCCGACTGGCGAGGTACACCGCATCGCCCTCGGGCGCCACCAGCGGCGCGCTGCCGCTGAAGCCGAACTGCGGGAAGTGCCGGATCCAGGGGTCGGCCGGGTCGAGGTGGACCAGGGCCAGGCTAGGCTGGGGATTGGGCGGATGCACACAGGCCAGCCACAGCCAGCGTTCATCTTTGCTGATGCCGCCGTAGGGGCTCGGCAGGCTGTATTGGACGGGTGCTACGCGCTTGGTGAGCAGGTAGCTGGTGACCGAACTGAAGGGGTCGGTCCAGGGGCTGAATAAGGGGTGGCGGCTGAGGTCAAAGGGCATGAGAAATCCCCCTGAGTGTGCGCAGGCGCAGCGGCGAGACAAGCCCAGGTAGCCACACTTGGTGAGCCGGGGGGATTCCTCCTTTCGAAGCCGATCCGTCGCGAGTAGGCTGCAGCGAACGCCAGTGCCAATGGAGAAATGATGACGTCGCAACGCCTCCGACAGATTGTGGACGAGCTCCACACCGAGCTCGAACAGCACAGCCTCGATGAAGAGGGCCGCAGCATGTTGCGGGACACCCTCAAAGACCTGGTTGTTCACCTCGATGCGCGTGACGCCAGCGCCGCAGCGGAGCCGAGCGCTGAGGGCGAACCGATGGTTCCCAATGCCATCGACGGTCTCGACGAAGCCTACGCGCGCTTCCGCGATGAACACCCAGCCCTGGCAACCGGCGTGCAGCGCCTGATCGACCTGTTGAATCAGAGTGGCATTTAGCCGAGGACCAGACTCATGAGTGACCTTCCCGAATTCTACCTTGGCCCCTTTGCAGACGACCTGCGCCGTTTTGTCAGCAGTGTGCTCGGCTTGCCGCGGCACCGGATTGTGGCCGAGGGCAAAAAGGTGGCCAAGGACGAGAAGGCCTACGCCGTTCTGATTGATGATCAGGGCGCGCGCCATCTGGTGCTGGTGACCGCAGGTGATGAGCCCAATGAGCTGCGCAGCGAACGTCGCATGCGCAAAGCTCAGCAGGAGGCCAATGCTGCGTTCAAGGATTATCAAGACGAGTTGGCCAGGGCCAAGCAGTCCGAAGACGGCGCCTCGGAGCAAATCGAGGAGGCGCTGGTTCGCATCAAACAGGCCGAGCACGACTTGGCCGACGCCAAGCATCGCCTGCGCAGCTTAGAGCAAGGCCGCTCCACTGCTCGTACCCGTTTGTGGTTGGCGATGGATACCATCGCTGGGTTTGGGACGCGGAATCCGAACTGAGGGTGCCGTGACCGGGTTGCTGCTTCGTGTTCTGCCCGTGATGCTTGTGGCGCTTGTGGCGCTTGTGACCGCGCCGCAGGTTTTTGCCGAGGCTGCGGTGCCAAACGAATCAGCTTTCCGCTTGGCCTTGGCAGACCGGTGGGGCGTCGCGCTATTGCCTTTGGACGGTGAGGTGGCCGGTGAGGACGCTCCGCAGTTTGTCCGCCGTCATCTGACAGACCCGATGGCTGGACGTGGTGATGAGCGCGTTGCGGCCGCGTTGCTATTGGATCGCTTTGCTGGCATCGGTGACGCGCTTGCGGCGGTAGCTGATGAGCATGGTGACCTAGCTGCCTTGCACGGGCGGGATACGTATGCCATTCGCCTTTGTGTGATCGGCTTGCAAGATTTGGACTTTTCGCGCCTGGGGCTCAGCCAAACAGAGTCGGCAGCCTTCTCGCACACGATCATGCAAGACATGCAGCGCTTGATCGCTGCGATCGAAGAGCCCGCACTTGTTCATCGGCAGGCCCGTGCGGCGTTTCTGGAGCAAGCAATGGCGACGCGAGACGGCGTCAATGCCGGCAAAGCATTCTCTGCTGGAAATGGCTTCTTTATTTCCGAGGCGGAGGCGGCCCGTTTGCGCGCGATGGACGCGGCGTTTCAGGTCAACAGTCCCGTGCCGGATCAACTGCGTAGGGATGTGCTGACTGTGCTGGAGGAGCGGGCAGACAGTCTCGCGCTGAGTGAGGACGAACTGCGCCAGTTAGTGCCCGTGCTGAAGCCGGAGGTGGTGTTGGGCAAAGAGGTGATGGCGCGGCGCTACCCGAAGTTTTTTCGCCTGCGCTACGGCTTCACGCCCTGACGGACCGGCGGAATACGCCGGCCTGCTGGTCTCCATAACGCCTTTGGCACCCTAGCTTCGCCTAACAGCGTCCGCAGCACTTCTTGTATTTCTTGCCGCTGCCGCAGGGGCAGGGTTCGTTGGGTTTGATCTTCTTGGCGCTGGCGGCCTGGTTGCGCAGGTCGTCCATGATCATGGCTGGGGGCAGGCCTGATGACAGGTAGCCGGCCATGCGCTCGAAGTAGGGGCGCGAGTGCTTGAAGAAATTAAAGTAGCTTGGGCACAGGTAGTTGAGGCCGTCTTCGCCGTAGCGGTCGATGGCGAAGCGTTGCTTGGGGCAGCCGCCCCAGCATTGCCGCAGGTAGGGGCATTCTTGGCATTGTTTCGGCAGCGTGTCGCGCTTGGCCTTGCCAAAGGCGTCTTGCTCGGGTGCGTTGACCATCTCGGCGATGGGTTGTTCGTAGGCGTTGCCGAGTTTGTACTCGTCGTAGACGTAGTGGTCGCAGGCGTACACGTCGCCGTTGTGTTCCATCACCAGGCCGCGGCCGCAGGTTTCGGCGAATACGCACAGGCCACCGGGCTGGCCGCAGATGTTGGCCAGTTGGATGTCGAACATCTGCACGAATACGCGGCCCACGTCGTGGCGCACCCAGTAATCGAAGATCTCATTTAAGAAGTGGCCGTAGTCATCGGCGCGCACGCTGAAGGGGGTGACGCCGCCGGCCATGCCGCCTTCAATTTGTGGCGCCTTGGCTAGCGGGATGTCGCAGGTGTCTTTGTGTTCGGTCCACCGTTCGACCAGGGGGATGAACTGGATGCACGGCGCGCCGAGTTGCGACAAGAACTTGTACACCTTGAGCGGCTGGCGCGCGTTGGTGCGATTGACCGTGCACAGGATGTTGAACTCAACCTGATGTTTGCGCAGCAGTGCGGCTGCGTCCATCACGCGGTGATGCGAGGGCTTGCCGCCCTTGTCGACGCGGTTGGGGTCGTGCAATTCGGGTGGGCCGTCACAGCTGAGGCCGATCAGGAAGCCCTGCTGCTGGAAGAACTCGCAGAAGGCGTCGTCGAGCAGGGTGCCGTTGGTTTGCAGGGCATTGCGGATGGTGGCGCCGTCGGGGCAATACTTCTGCTGCAGCTCAACCGCCAGGGCGAAGAATTCGCGGCCCATGATGGTG